>CAUSBF010000084.1:0-7592 GCA_963529595.1 uncultured Campylobacter sp. | reverse complement strand
ACGCTTAGCACCTCGAAGCTTTCATCGCTGTTCTCGCTACCGTAGCCCGCGCTAGCCGTGACGTTTTCAAAATACCTTAGTTTAATCGGGCCGCTTTGATTTCTTAGCGTCTCTAAGTCAATCTTCGCCCTCTTTATTTCCTGTATATCACTATCCTCTTCGGGCTCAACGTCGTCCGCATTCTCTTTATTGTGTTTGCTGCTATCCCACCATCTCTTAAGTCCTTTGGTGCTCCCCAGCCCTTCTCCCTTCATTATCCAATCCAAAGATAGGTTTTCGCTATTGCTTATATCTTGCAACCTTGATGTAGGTATAGACTTTCTCGTCTTCCAGCCGTCTAATGTTTTATACGGAATGCCTAAAACCTCGGCCAGTTCGGTGTCGTTTTTCACTCCAAAATGAAATCTCAGTCTCCCCAAAACCTCATTTATTTCATTCATTGTTTTTCCTTTCGCAGAAATTTCCTACAAATACCTTGACATTCAAGGAAAAACGAGGTATAATTCCTCTATAATTTTTTAAAAACTATGGAAATTATACCATAATTTTTGAAAGCCATTAAAAAAAATAGAGGCGAAATATGAGAGGAATTATGAACGAAGAGAAGCTCTATGAGTATTTATGGATCTGCACAAATTTGCAATTTTCTACAAAATTTATGTCGGGCTGGGTCGCGATAGAAAAACTCCCCAATGGTCTTCTAGAAATAGAGACAAAAAATACGGATATCTTTAGCGATATACCGGCTCCGATAGCCAACAAAAAAGAAACGTTGCGTTTAAAAAGGCGTATTGCGATGGTTGCTGCGGCTGCCGCAAATCATCAAAACCCCTCCGGACTAATCGGGCGAGTCCTTAAGCTTTCATAGGAGCATCTAATGTCGAAACATTACGTCCTGCTTAGCACCCTTAGCACCCCGGCGCAAAGAGCCGAGGCGGTGAGGCTTGATAACTCCCTCAAGCTCGGCGAGTTTTGCGAGCTGCTTCATACTTCGCGCCACCTCTACAACCGGGCGAAAGATGGACAATACCCTTTCTTGCTTGAATGGGCGTATGCGCTTAAGGAAAATTTGCACGTCAATATCGATTGGCTCAAAAGCGGCGTCGGTCCGATCTACGAGATCGAATTTACCGAGGATATGAAAATTTTATAGGGGGCGGATATGTTAGAGGCTTTTTTCGAAATGGGCTTTGTAGATTGGGCGGTAGCCCTACTTTGCCTTGCCCTTTTAGAGCTTATCGGATACGCGCTTTACAAGCAGGGCGGCGGGCTATGAGAGAGTTTATGTCCCTAGAGTCTGCTTGCGCTACCTACGAAACCCCACGCAAGGCCCTGCAAAACCTATCCTATTTCGACCGAAGGACCGGGCGCGACGATAGATTTTATAGACAAGACGGGCATCTCTACGTTAGACAAAACTACAAATGTCCTCATTTTGACGACATCGCAGAGCTATATTACAGAGCCTTGGAGTGCGCCGATAGCGAAAAAGAGATAGCCAAATTTATCTCGCGCCGCACCGGCAAAAATATTAATGCGGTGTATTTCTATTTCAGAAATTTCAAATTCAAAAACCCAGACTTTGCTCGTATCGTAGCAAAGCTTCTGGAGATTTTTATACGGCAAAACAATCTATTCGCGGAAGTGGGATATTAACATGGTGGATAATATATTTCAGACGATAAGAGAGACGATCGATAAAGAGCAGTTTAGAGATTATATAAGCTCAAAATACGGCATAGAGTTTAAGGGCCGCACGGCTAACGGCTTCTGCCCTTTTCACGATCACGACCACGACACGCCGAGCCTCGGCATCGCAAACGGCAAGAGCGGCGGAGCTTTCTTTCACTGCTTCGCTTGCGGAGCTAGCGGCGATATCGTGAGATTTACGGAGATGAAAGAGAGCATTCCTCCGCTTGATGCCGCCGCTGCAGTATGCGAATACTTCGGCATTCCGCACAATATCAAAAAGGGCGAACTCAGCGAGGAGCAAAAAGCGCAGATCGAGGCCAGAGCGAAGCTTTTGCAGGAGCAAAACGAAGCTCGCGCAAAAGCGGACGCCACTAAGAGAGCCGCCGCCGAAAAAAGGATGCGAGCTCGCATTGCGTCCATCGCGCCGGAGCTCGTCTCAAATTTTGAGGCCATAAGACCGACGCTCATAGAAAACGGACTGCGCGGAATTTTCGTAAACTACGAAGCCCCTACCTTTCTGACCTACTCCAAGGACGCGATAGGATATTCGCACGAGCATCAGAGCATAGCGATCATCATTCGCGACGAGCGAGGCATGCCGTTAAACATCAAATACCGAGAAAAATTTGCCTGGGATAGTAAGGCTCGCGCCATAAGCTCCGAGCGTATGAGCGGCAAATGGATAGGCGAAAGCGGAGCGGGCGCTGCGCCGTTTCCGATTAGATATTTTTTAGACAACCCGGACGATCGCGTCGTCATTTGCGAGGGCGAAAAAGACGCCCTAAATTTGATGAGCTTCAACGTAAACGCCCTAACCTTGGGCGGCGCGGGGAGTAGATGGGACGAGTATCTGGAATTGCTGCGCGGCAAGGACGTTTATATCTGGTTCGACCACGACGAGGCGGGATATGAAAACGCGATCAAAAGATATTATGAAATTAAACCCGTAGCGCGAAACACCCATATCGTGCTGTTTTATATGCTTGAGAAAGATCTGAATAAAAAATATGACATCAGCGACTGGCTCTACAACCACACCTCAAAGATCACAAACGACAATATGTTTGATCTGCTGGCGTTTAGCTGCTTCGAGCCTACCAATATCGTGATCGATGAGATTTGCGATTACTTTCCAAATTTGCGCGAGAAGCTGGCGCCTTTCCGCCGCGGAAAAATCGTGCATTATTTCGATGAAATTTTTGACGAGTTTCTGCTAACCGACAAGAACGGCAACTGCGTCAATATATTCACCGTTAGAGGTGAGCTCGACGAACCTTTTATAAACAATATCCTTAAAAACGCAAAGGCGCTCAAGAAGTCGGACGGTGATACCTATGAGCGGATTAAAAAGGCTTTTTTCGACGGCGCGCTCATAGGCGAGATCGCCCAAAAAGATTGGGATAAGTATAGCGCGACGTTCGACAAGCTACTCCAGATAAACAAGACCGTCCTTACGAATTACCACCAAACCCACATCGTGGATATGGTGGAAAGCTTCCTTGCTTCCGTAGAGAAGCTCGGATATCCTTTCGCGCAATACAAGGGCGAGCTGTATTTTTGGACGAAAACGCATTACGCTAGGGTCGATCTGCGCGTGCTAAATCACTTCCTACAAGAGTATTGGATGCCGAGGGCTTGCGTGGACGTGAAGAAAAAGAGCGTAGACAACTCCACGAAGATCATTGAAAATTTACTTAACAAAGCCCACCCGCTCGATACGCTCAAGCGCGACGAGCAAAGGCGGGTTATAAATTTAACCAACGGCACGATCTTTATCTCGAAGTATGGAAATATCACCTTTAAATCGCGCCACGAAAAGGGCGACGGCGCGCTTAATATCTTGGATTTTGCATACGATAAAAACGCCGCTTGCCCGAAGTGGAATAGATTTCTGCGCCAAATTTTAGCAGACAAGGACGACATCAAGACCTTGATGGAGTTTATCGGATACTGCTTTCTGCCGAGCCACGAATTCGAAAGCTTTTTGTTTCTATACGGCAAGAGCGGTGCGAACGGTAAGAGCGTTATCCTAGATACCATTCGCAACTTTTTCGGCGAAGACAACGTCTCAAGCCTCCAACTCCAGCAGTTTGAGGGACACCAGCTTTACGGGCTCAGCAATAAGCTCATCAATATCGGAACCGAGATCGACAAGAACGGCACTGACAAAGGGCAGCTCGCAAACCTAAAAGCTCTCGTATCCACGAAAGATAGCATTATGATAAATCCAAAAAATGAGAAGCCTTTTAATCTCTTGCCGAATGAAAAGCCCAAACTCGCCTTTTCGGGAAACGCCAAGCCTAAGCAGGGCGTGGATAACGCAACGCTTCGCAGAATGGTTCTTATTAGCTTCGATAAGGAGATCAAAGACGGGCAAAAGATTAGAGGGCTTAGCGACCGCTTTAACGACGAGATGGCGGGGATTTTTAACCTTGCTCTTTCCGGGCTTATGCGCCTCGTAAAGCAGGGCAAATTTACCCGCTCCAAGCGAATGCTGAGCGAGCTTGAGGAGTATAGAGACGACGTCAATCCTATGCGGGCTTTCGTAAGAGATGCCGTCATTCCTGACGAAAATTACTTCATTCCTAATAAATACCTCTATATCCTCTACAAGACATACATCGAGGACAAGGGCGGCACCCCGCAGAAAGAGAAGAATTTTTATGCAAATTTTATCGACGAGTGCACGATAAATAATATCAAGGTTACCCGCGGAAGAAGACGGATGCCCTATCCTTTGGCGGGGCTAAGCGGCGATAGGCCTCATTGCGTATTCGGAATCCGGGCAAATGAAAATTTGGATTTCAACAAAATCAACGTGGACGGCAGCTTTATAGAAATCGGCGCCCTAAGCGAATATCAAATCGGGGGAGCAAGAAGCGATGAAGAAGAATAATTTTGTCCCGCGATGCGGACTTTTGTCCCGCTATCGTCCCACTATTTTGATCCGATGCTGGGACGGCAAAGCAGCGCTAAAATCGGCTCTAGGGGCTCGTTGTCCCAGCGTCCCGCTATTTTCGCTTATATATTCATATATTTTTATTACTGAATTTAAACTTAACTTGTCTTTGATTTTTGAATTTTTTTCTACCGATTATATAGGGAAAATGATGGGACAGAAAGAAACCTTAAAGAAGCAAACAACGTTTTTTAGGCTATTAACCCTTGTCCCACGATTTACAATCTTAAAGGGACAGAAACACCGCGAACGTCCACTATACGGGATTTTGAGCGGGACAGCATTTTTCGGCGATAGTGGGACAGCTGGGACAGAAATAAAAAAGAGGGCTCGATAATGGACGTTATGAATGAAATTCAGCAAAAAGCCTTTGATATCTATATCCAAAGCGCGAGTTTAGAGAATGACTTTACCCCTATATCGGAGCGGGCTTTAGCCAAAAAGCTTCACGATATGGGATTGAAAAGCTCTATGAGCGCGATAGGCAGATGGAAAAAGAAATTCGGCTGGGCGCAGTCCCTGCAAAACAAAGTTACTTTGGCTATGAGCGAGGATAAACCCGTAAGAGATATGCTTCGTAATTCAAGCCTTAAGGCGGTCGTGGAAAACACCAAAGTGGATATTGAAAGAAACGACGTGCTTATGGCTAGCTCATATCAATTTTTTGAGAGCGAGGCGCGGGAAATTTTAGAGAAAAAACGAAATGGAGAGATCATTTCAAGAGAGGAGAGAGAGACGATGAAATTTATAGCTACGCTTAGCACCACCCGCAAGGATAAGATGCTGGATCGTATGGCACTTATGCCGCGCGACGCCGTGAGCGCGGATGAAATTTTATCGCGATTTAGCGCGATCTCGTTGGAGGTGGAAGATGACGCGATCGATATTGAGCCATCTGAAGCAAGCGGCGATTAGCGCAGGCTTTGCGGCCTTGATGATCGCCATATATGCATTAGCGCAAAATTTACTTTAAGGAGAGAGATATGCAAATAGAAATTGCATTGTGGATTATCGTAATTTTAGGAGGCGTCCTTACGGCGACCGCCGGCATCGCAGCGTTATTTTTGAGGGAGAAAAGCCATGAATAAATTTGAGGTAGGAGACTATGTTTGCAACAAAAAAACTTTTGAAGAAAAAAGAGTCGTCGCTAAGATTTTTGAAAAAGATAGCGACACATATAGTATCTGTATGTCAAACGGAATTGCCACGGCAATGCCAAAACATATCTTAGAACGAGATTGCGTAAAGATAAGAAATTTGGACGAATTTCAAAACGAGATTGAGGCTATAAGGTGCGTTCTTAAGGATACAAAATATGAGTAGTTACAGATATATACCGCGTATTTATATTTGCTCGCCATATACGGCTGTGGCTAGCAGGCGCGAAGCAAGACGCATAGCGATCAGGGCGCTAGAGGAAGCCGACGAGTTTTTTGACGGCAAGGGGATAGCCGTAGAACTCTTTTCGCCCGTGCTCGCAAACTCGGTGCAGTATGCAGATAGAAGCTACGACGAGATTATGAAAATTTGCTTTATGCAGATCGACACGTGCGGAGAGATTTTTATCCCTAGCGCCAAAACCTGCGATCTATCTTTGATAGCCGGCTCAAAAGGCATAGGGCTAGAGATCGATTACGCAGAAGCTAGAGGGTATAAGATCCACAACGCCGAAGCCCTACGCAGAGAGAAGTTTCTTCAAAATTTAAAAGGAGAGAGACAATGAGCTATAAAATAGAGTTGCAAGAGCTTCAAAGGGAGCTTGCGGAGATCAAGAACAAGAAAAAGCAGGTGCAAAAAGCCTTTTTTAAGATTGCGAGGGAGAAGATACAAGACGACCTTCCTTTTCATAGCCTGCACGAAAATATTTTTGAGAGTCTGACGCTTTCCTTTTCGACAAATGGAAAATTTAAAGCGTCCAAGACCACCGCCTGCAATGTTTGGTTTTTGGACGATGTGACTTTTCGCTTTTATCACGAAAAAGGGCAAAACGAAAAGGTCGAAAAGGAAAAGCAAATCATAGAAAAATTATATGAAGGAGTATCCGATGAGAGAGATTAAATTTAGGGTGTGGCACAAGGAAAAAAAGATTATTAGAGAAGTTTGCGAAGTAAGCTTTGCGGGTGGATATGTCATTTTAGAGGGCTTCGGTAGTTTTGGGGCAATAGAAGCTCCGATAAGAGATGTTGAGCTAATACAATATACAGGTGTAAATGACAAAAACGGCAAAGAAATTTATACGGGCTTCTTCGTTAGGTGGGGATTACGCGTTTATGAAATTTGCTTTGATTGCGGATTTTATATGCGCGACTTGAGCAGAAT
Organism: uncultured Campylobacter sp.; assembly: GCA_963529595.1. Lineage (GTDB taxonomy): Bacteria > Campylobacterota > Campylobacteria > Campylobacterales > Campylobacteraceae > Campylobacter_B. The sequence continues at coordinate 622 of CAUSBF010000084.1, read as the reverse complement.
AAACCCGGATTATCCAATTACAAAGGAGTTTAAAAAGGCTTCAGATGAGTTTGAAGTCATCGGTAACATCTACGAGAACCCAGAAATTTTAAAGGATAAACAATGGGGCAGAGATTAATAATTCAGATTAAGAAAGACAACGCTACTGTGTCAAACTGCTATTATCACTGGGCTGGATTTTTAGGACCGGCAACATCTCTAACTAAAAAAACACTTGACTCTTTGATTGAGCTTCGCAGAAAAGACACATCTTTACGGCAAAAGATCAAGCCATACATCCAAACTCTAAGTTGGATGTCGGTAGAAACAGAGCGTGCGGATATCAATGATAGAAACAACAAGATTAAAAAGCTATCTAAATTTGATCCAAACATTATAACAGAGGAGAATTTTGAAGAGAATAATTTGGATTGCTTTTTGGCACACAAATCAACCGGCGCAACACAAAGTAAGGAGCATTTGCCATATTATAGTTCCATAGCCTTGCCCTTCGACAAGCAAGCGGACAGAAAAATGGGGCTGATTTCTTTAAATTGTAAATTTATGTGCGAGTCGCTGTATAGGGCTGAGCAGATAGTAGATATTAACATAGACTATGGCGGCGAGCCCTATCCAAATATTA
>CAUSBF010000083.1:0-7688 GCA_963529595.1 uncultured Campylobacter sp. | reverse complement strand
AAATTTATCCGCACAAGCCCGGGACCGGGTAGGACGGTTAAGGATGTCATCACCGTAATGAGCGAGCCCGGCACGTATGGGCTAAGCGAAGAGATCGCGATGCTAAAAAACGAATACGAGATCGCAACGGGCGTAAACAGCGTAATGACGGGGCAAACGAGCCCGAGCGATCGCAGGGCTACGAGCGCGCTTCAGGCGGTCAATTCGGCTTCCGGCACGAGGATAGAGAGTATGCTTCAAACTCTGCTCGATACGATGCTGCAAAGCTACGCCGAACATTTCGTCTGGCTCATATACAAATTTACGAGCGACGAGGAATTTGTGCGGATTACGGAGGATCCGCAGATCATCGAAAAGATAGGCGATCGCAACGCGCCGCTTGATTTCGATGTCAATGTAAATTTCGGCACCACCATCGCAAACGAAGTCAAAATCGGACAGCTCAACTCGCTGATGCAGGTCTTAGCGCAGGCGAATATGGCAACCCCGGCTATCTCGGGGGAGATTATCAAAGAAATTCTAACCCTAATTCTCGGCGAAAACGCGCCTATCGAGGCGATCGACGAGGCTATGGCGCAGATGCAAGCGCTCGAGCAAGCCCAACTTCAGGCGGCGCAGCAGGCACAGGACGCAGCCGATGATGAGGGCGGCGAGGCGCAGGACATCCCTGATAGGGACGAACACCCTCCGAGCGACGATGAACTTGATCGCGCGGCGCTGCTAAACGGCGGGATTTGAGATGAAAAACGAGTTTAAAAAATTTAGGACGCGCAGAAATAGAATCATTAAAAATTTTCAAAGGAGAAAGCTATGAAAAAAAGCGATTTCAAGGTGCTGGGCACGATCACCCATATGGCAACCAACGGGCTGATGGTGTTTTCAAACGGCAAGAGCACGGGGCAGATCTCGGACGGAAAGATCGGCGACGTAATCGTAAGGCGCAAGGATGAAACGGGGCTTGAGGTGCAAATTTTCAGCCCCGAGGAGTGGGCCGCCGTAGGGGCCGAAGAGAAAAAATCCGAAAAAGACGGTAATGCGGGCGACAAAAAGTCCGACGCGAAAGCGAACGAGGATCTTTCAAATTTGGGCGATGAAGCCGCAAAGGAAGGAGAGTAGAGATGGCTGAGGATATCTATGACGACGATTTGGACGAGGGCGTAGCGGATCCCGCCGCCGCTGCTGTCGCAGACGGCAAGGGGGAGCCCGCCAAGGATGCGGGGGGCGAGCCTAAAAAATCCGTCGCGCCTCGCGACGACAAATCTACAAAAGAGGAGCAGAGCAAAGGCGCGGAGCCCGGCAAGAAAGAGGGCGCCGGAGGCAAGGTGCTAAGCGACGAGGAGTATCAAAGCTTCCGCGCGATGGAGCAAGAAAGGCAGCTCAAAGAGCTCGAAACGGATTTTAAAAAGGAATACGGGGACTTCAATATGCAAAAGGTCCTCGACAAGATGTTTGAGCTCGATGAAAAGGACAAGGGGTATTTGGAGAAAAATTTCAACCCTACGGGGATTGAAAACGTCTATCTCAAATACTTCAAAGGGGCGCCGCAGGACGACGAATACGACGTAGTCCACGGCAAGGGCGGCAGTGCTATCGACAGAGGCGAAATGGCGCGCCGAATTAACAAAGGCGAGATAAGCCAAGAGGAGAAGCTCGCCTACCTCGCCAAAATTTATTAAAAGGAGAAAGAGATGCCAACTATCAGAGATGGGCTAATTACCTCCGAGGAAGCTTTCGGCAAGTCGGGGGTTGAGTTTTGGAATACGATCAAAGAGATCGGATGGAAGAGCACGCCGTTTCTTACGGCGATCGGAATGGGTGCGCCGAGAGACAGGAGCTCCAACGCAGCTCTTGGTCACACTTGGATGTATGACGAGACGCCCGACGGTGATCTAAACAACGCTCACATGGAGGGCGGCGCTCCGGCTGCGCTGAAATACGTGATCGGCGGCAAGCTAAGCAACCACTACCAAATTGTCAAAGACACCTACGGCGTCAGCGGCACCGAGGAGGACGGCAAAAGAGTGGACGGCTCGATGGTGCTCGCTCGTGCGGGCGATCTTGCGGGCATCCGCCACAAGCAGACGATCGAGAAGATTTTGCTTAGCGATCAGGCGGCGCTTGCGCGCGTCAATACCGGCGCATCAAAGGCCCCGGGAAAGTGCGGTGGCCTGAAAAGCTTTGCCACCGTAGCAAACACGATCGATGCGAAAAACGCCACGCTAAGCATGCAAACGCTTAGAGACGCGCTCAAAGTAGGGCATAAGAAAAGCCGCCCGTATGATTTTATCCTAGTAAATGATAAACAGCTCGACAAGATCATGGATCTCATCGACAAGATCAAACAGGTAAACAATACAGTGGAATATCTCCATGATAAGGTGCAGGCGATCGACTCTCAATACGGCGAGAGCGTAAAAATCCTGCTAAGCCCCGAGCTTGCGGATACGGAGCTGATCGCATTCAGAAGCGACGACATCTACAAGGTGGACTGGAGAAATACCAGAAGAAGAGAGCTTCCGAGCGAGAACGACGAGATCAAAAGGGAAATTTTGACCGAATTCACGCTTCGAGTCTGCACGCCGGTGGCCTTTGCTTGGGTGAAAAACCTAGCAGCCTAAAGCGCGGGGCAGGTAAGCCTGCCCCAAACAAGGAAAAAAAATGACCTTTTTAAATTTCAAAGAAAGACTGCAAATCGCGACTCGCCCGGACGTCTTGGTTCCGAGCGACGAGGAGATCAAGACGCTGATGGGCGAAGCGGCGCTGGAGATTTGCAAGGCTATCACTCCGCTTGAGATGATCGAGATAGATCACCGCAGCTTCGAGGTGGCGTATCATCTCGAAAAAGACTACTTCGTGCGAAAATTTAAGCTTCCCGCGAATGATAGCGACGAGATCGATTTCAAAGATGATAGTTTGATAAGCGCTCTGCTTTACGGAATCGCCGCGAAACGCGGACGAGACGATTTTTATCAAAAATACAGGAGCTTTTATCAAAGATCGCTCTGCGAATACGAGTTAAATAATTTCGATGAAAACACGCCCAATCTACCTATCGCGCTGGCAAGAAGCGGATATTTAAAGCCCTATGGCGTCGATTATGCGCTAACTAGCATATATATCTTTGCGCCGGAGTTTCTCTCTAAGCTTGATTTTTGGCTTGCAGACGTCGCTCGTGCGCGCAATCTTTCGTGGCGAAATTTTATCTACGACTTTATTAAATTTCAAAACAAGCAACTCGATCGAGCCGATCTGGCGGCGCTGGATAAGATAATGAAAGAGAAGGTAAAACCGTAATGGCGGATAAAGAATTTACTCAAATTTGCAAGGAAATTTTGGCTGCCTCGGAAAAAATATCGCCGCTTGCCGAGCAGGCGGGGAAGCTCGTCGATAGGATAGAGCAGCAGAAGTCGGAGCTGCAAGCCGCCGTAGCTTCCGCGAACGAAGCGATGAGAAAGGCTCTGCAAGGCGCAAACGAGCAGGCGACGCAGATCCTTTCGGCGGCACAGACCCAAGCTGAGCAGACCGCAAAGCTCGCCAAAGAGGCAACCGAGCAAAACGCCGCGAGCGCAAAGAGCGCGCAACAAAAAGCGGCGGAGATCCTCGCATCCATAGAAAAACTTCAGGAGCAGATCAAATCTACCGCGGATAAGGTAGAAAACGTGGGCGCGCTTCTGAATGAGCTCAATACTCTTAAAGAGCAGATAAAAACCCTGCTTCAAAACGGAATCATCAACGATACGGCGCAAAGCGCTACTCAAACCTACAGCTCAAATTTGATCGAGCAGAAGTTAGAAACCAAAGCAGGCACGGGGTATAGCTACTCCAAGGCGGAGGCGAATGAGAAATTTAACGGCCTCGCACAGGGCATAAACACTGCAATAAGCGCCGCCGCAGCGGCTCAAAGCAGTGCGGATAGCAAGCTCGGCAAAGACGAGCAAGCGGCGGATAGCGCAAAATTAGGGGGAGCGGAAGCCGAGAAATTTCTGCGCGCCGACGTAAAAAGCATCGCGGCTCTGGGCGTCGGCATCGGTGCGGATGGATCGGATATCGCGCCGAGCGGAAACGATCTGCGGGTTTTCAGCGCCAAAAAAGGGGGCAAGGTCATCCTGCGCGGCACCGGAAGCGACGCCGTCGCGCGCGATATAAAACTCAATCCGAGCAATGCCGTAATCGAGCTTGGTAATTTTAAATTTCAAGGAAGCCTCGGCGGAGCGAGCGCCGTTTTTGATCAGACGGCGCTGGTGCCGTTTTTTAAGGCGGATAATCTCTGGCGCGCCGTAAGCTTCGCAAAGCTTGCAAGTGCGGTCTATGACGCAAATAAAACGGAGATCGCCAAGGAGCTCGGTAAAAAGCTGGGTAAAGACGAAGCCGCGTCCGATAGCGCGAAACTAATCGGCGTGGAAGGGGCGAACTTTCACCGCAAAGACAGCGCCAACGGCTCAAAAATCACAACGATAACAAGCCTCGAAGTGGATTTAAGGCAGGGCGATAATTTCGTCCTTAATCCGAGCGCTCCCGGCACGCTCGCGCTAAAAAACGGCACGGTCGGACAGAGCGGCGCGCTGATAGTGCGAAACGCTACGAATATCACGGGCTACGATGCGGCGCTCGGCTTTCGAGTAGTGCCTACGGGGCTCAAAGCTACCGAGGTATTTGCATACTTCGTAGTGAGCGAAAACGAAATCAAAATAGGGAGGGTATGAGATGAAAATTCTATTTTTTATTGCGATGATAGCAGCAATAGCAGCCGTAGTGATATGGATGAGGGAAAAGCGCAAAAACAAAATATCGGCAAGACCGAGCGAATCACAGAAAAAGGACGATGATATGACTCATATACTTATGCCAGCTGGCGGCGATGGAGATTTTAGAGGACTCGTGTATCAAAATAGCGGCATCATTACTGAGATGGATACGGGGGCGAAAATAGCGCTTAGCAATCTGAACGACGGCTTCAACGGAACGCTTGAGCTACGCGCAATCTGCATAGATATAGCAGAGAATCAACATCTTCACGGATCGTCCGCACCTCTTACTATCGATATTGCGGTGGTAGGAGGAAAGGGTTTTAATCAAACTAGCGTGCGTGTTCAAGATGACGATTTTGCCGAAACTCCGGTAGATATTGATGTTTTTATCGAAAATAAAGATTTAGCAATAAAAAGTAGCCCGTTTGGAACAGTCGTCGGATACAGAAATATCACTATCACGGCGAAAGATTAAGGCAGCGTGATGTTTAATTTTAAAATTTACCTCGGAATCATCGGCGCGCTAATCCTTGCTTGCCTTGCGCTGGCGGGGTGGAACCATAGTCTCAAAAATAAGATCGAACAGCTGAATAAAGACCTAGTGTTCGCCAAAACGCAAGAGCTCATCAGCTCATCGAATTTGGATGCTTGCAACGCCAAAATTGATCTACAAAACGAGAAATTTAAAGAGATCGCTCTGCAAAACGAAAAGCTCAAAAACGCCGGTCCTATCATCAAAAAAGAGATAGAAACTAGATACAAGCCGATAAATGTGCCGATAAGGGACGCAAAATGCGAAAAGAAGCTGAAATTTTATGAGGAAATCTTTAGGGAGATGGGCAGATGAAAACAGGACAGCTATATATGCCGCAGTATTCAAAGTCTCTGCGGAAAACGTTTTTGATGGATAAAAACTACCAAAAAGAGCTGGCTAAGCATAAGCGAGAGTATATCATCAGATTTATTCTTTTTCTGATAGGGCTGGCGCTGTGCGTTTCTCTTAGCGGGTGCGCGAAGCAAGAACCCCTAATAAGGACGGAATACAAGGACGTCCTCGTTCCGATAAAGTGCAAAGCGAGCCTCCCTGCAAAGCCTAAATTTGATTCAAGCAATATGCAAAGCGCGGTCGAGCTGGCAACATACTATCAAACCTGCGAAGCGCTCCTGAAGGAGTGCGCGAATGTGGGGGATAGATAAAGAAGTGTGGAACTACATACTTGTAGGCATCGTCAGTTTTCTCGGCTCAATGCTTGGTATCGGCAGCGGCAATATGAAGCTGAGAGGAACTGGCGGGCAAAAGGTTATCTCGTGGTTGGTAGCAGTGGGCTCATCGATGCTGTTTGCATTTGTGAGCTACGCGGTGCTGAGCGAGTTTATGCCGGGCAGCCCAAAAACTTGCATAGCTCTTAGCGGAGCGGTGGCTTGGTTTGGCGCCGATTGGGTCAGGGCAAAAATAAACAGCTTCTTGTCGAAGAAAATTAAAAATTTAAAAGATATGGATTTTGGAGGATCGGAATATGAAGATAAAGATAAATAGATTCAAGAACATTCACGACGGAACGATTGGAAAACTAACGATCACGGACGACGGAAAAAGGCTTTTTGAGTGCTTCACCCTTGAGCCCGCGGGCGGCGATACTACCGAGCGTGGCAAGGATAGACGCATACCTGCAGGCAGGTATCAAATGGAGTGGCACAATAGCTCAAGACAAAAACGGATGTGTCCGCTTCTATACAACGAGCTGGTGCCGAAAGATAGATACATTCTGATCCATACGGGCAACATCCCGCAAGAAACATCGGGATGTATCCTCTTGGGCGACGGACACAACGCCGCGGGGGTTAAGAACTCGGTGCAAACATACAATTCGTTTTTCAAAATTTGCATAGGCAAACACATAGAATTCATAGAGATCACAAACGAGGAGGGGATATGAGCCTGCTAGAAAATATCAAAGCTCACGAGGGATTTAGCGCGCGAATATACAAAGACAGCGTAGGCAAGCCCACCGTGGGATACGGCTTTTTGGTAGCCGCTCTTAGCCCTGACGAACTCAAACTCAACGGCGGCAAGGCGGAGCCTATGAGCCGCGAGGTAGCGGAAAAAATCCTAAATTTGAAAGTTGCTAGGCTGCGAAAGCGAGTGCCGGAGTGTCTGCCGTGGCTGGCTAGCAAGCCGCAGGGCGTGCAGGATACCATTCTCGAAATGGCGTATCAGCTAGACATCGCAAAGCTGCTTGGCTTTAAGTATACCCTGAAATGCATCGAAGCTGGAGACTACGCGCAGGCGGCTAGGAACCTACGCGCAAGCTTGCTCTATCGCCAAACTCCGCGACGGGTCGAGGACTACATAAGGGGGCTGCGAGATGGCTGATTTCAAAGAAGCGTATAGCGAAATTTACAGACGCGTGCTCGGCGATACTATGGCGACAGATACGCCGTATCAAAAATTTACCGCCAAGATTGATGAATACTTTGAGAAATATGGGCTACATAACGACAAAAAATTTGAGATGCTTTGCAGCACCCTCGTCTCAATGACGCAGAGCGTAACGACGAGCAGCCAAGAGATCGCCCTGCGACTTCTTAGCGAGAGCGAGGAGTTGCCTTTGCGAAAACAGCAGCTCGAAGCTCAAACAAATTTGCTCGGCAAACAGATAGAGACCGAGCAGCTAAAGATCGATCTGCAAAGGCAGCGAATGCCGCTTGAGATAGAGCAGCTCAAGCTTCAAAAAGATATGCTCGCCGCTCAAATTGACAAGACAAGGGGTGATCTAGCCCTTGCCAAGGCGCAGCAGGAAGCGATAAATAGGCAGGTCAAGGACAACCGCCTAATCAAAGGCGGCAGCGTGATCGGCGACTTTCTGCAAAACACGCTCAACGGCGGCTTGACGGTGCCTGCGGATATGAACAAGGTGCTTTTTAACATCATCGCCACTC
>CAUSBF010000082.1:0-7692 GCA_963529595.1 uncultured Campylobacter sp. | reverse complement strand
ATATTACGGCTGGCGCTAATGCCGCCACCCGTGCCGCTGCCGCCTACCGCCATTACAGCCGCTACCGCCGTTGTCGCGAATACAATCGCTGCTATCGCCACCGCCGCTATTATTCGAATACAATCGCTACCGATTTTTTGCAACGCAATCGCCGCCGTCATTAGCACCGAGGTCGCCGCCGCCGTATCCATTAAATTTTAAATTCTAGTTCGAGTTCGGCTCCGCCGCTAAATTTAATTTCAAGCCGTAGCTCGCTCTAGCTCTAAATTTTAATTCAAAGCTCTAACTTACTTTTTCGCTAAATTTTAAATTTACGTTAGAATTTTACCAGGCCACGTAGTTAAAATTTGCGTCCACGTTTTGTCCGTCGCGCAGTTTAAAATTTACGCGCGGCAACGCCGCATTATTCGCCGACCGCCGTAAACGGCTTGCCGATAAATTTTTGAGCCCCGATCTCGTCTATTACGGCGAGCGCGAGGTCTGCGTAGCCGATGTAGCTTTTGCCCTTGCTGTTTAGGATTAGCTCGTCGCCGCCTAGGACGTATGAGCCTGTGCGAGCGGCGTTTGCGTCGTATTCCGCGGCGGGGATCACGTAGGTCCAGATCAAATCTTTGCTCGCTTTTAGCACCTCGTAGCTCGCCGCAGTCGCCCCCGCTACGCCCATATACTCAGCCGGAAAGCTTGGAGTATCCATCAGGCGCGTCTTGCGCGAAGCGTCTGTGTATAACACGCCCGCGCCGCCGATGACGAAAAGTCTCGTCTGCGTGCCGCTTAGCAGCTCTGCGATATGCTGCGTCATTTTCGCGTGAAGTGGGAAGGTCTGCGGCGTCCATGCAGCGATCGCGCTGATGACGACGTCAAAGCCCGCCAAATCGGCTTTGCTAAGCTCAAAAACGTCCTTATGCACGAGCCTGATGGCGCCGTTTTTATACTCTTTATTTCGCGCGAAACCCGTTACGTCGTAGCCCTGCTTTAGCGCCTCCGCGACTAGCGCGCTACCTGATTTCCCGTTTGCTCCGATGATTGCTACCTTTTTCATTTTCTATCCTTTAAATTTAGAATTTGTTTGCTTACACAGCCACTTATCGCTGCTGCAAGCTAATTCACTTACCGCCGAGACTAATGCACTCTCTCATGCTACCGCCTATCGCTGTGGCGGCCAATGCACCCGCCACGCAGGGCGCGTCTTGCCGCGCTTTGCAATTTAAAATTTACACCCGCGCTTTGCCACGCGCTTATCTTGCGAAATTTTACAGCCAGCTCGGCTTTACGTCCTCGTTTATCGCGCCGTCGCCCATCGTGTACTGCTCCAGGCTGCCGCGTTTAGTTTGGATACAGATAAACTTCATCCCCTGCGCGCCCGCTTTGAAACATCTCTTGCCCGCCGGATCGATGCGGATCGCGTCACCCTCCTTGACCGCCTTCTCCTCGCCGTCGATGAAGAGCGTGCCGCCGCCTTTTAGCACCAAATAAAGCTCCTCGTTTTGCTTGTGCGAATGCACGAAGGGCACGCTCACGTTTGCCGGAAGCTCGTTGATAGAAAGCTCACAGCCGCTTAAGCCTAGAGCTTCTTTTAGCTCGACTCTTGGTTCGCTTTTCGTTGAAACGATCTTGTAGTTTGACATCTTTGTCTCCTTGTAATTTTTTTGTTGTAATGTTATAACTTACAACTGATGAGCGAAGTATAGTCAAATTTTGTTGTAATGTCAAGAGTTACAGCAAAAATTTTCAAAAAATTTGACGCGAATTTTAAAATCAGCTAAAATCCGCGCGATTTTAACCGAAGTAGTTTTATACAAAATAGCGCATTTAAGACGCTAACGCTCATTGCAAAGAAAAATTTTAAAAAACTGTTTTTAACGTTTAGTCTAGTTTTGGCGGAAAACGGGCTATTTCTCGTCTATCCCGTACTAGCCGGCATAGCCATAAACGCCATCGTAGCCGGCGACACGATTTTGGCGCTTAGCTACTCGGGCTTAGTGTTTGTCGGCTGGGGACTCGGCTCGATTAGGCGGCGTGTGGATACGCAGGTATTTACTAGGATATATGCAGGACTTGCCGTAAGCGTGATAATGAACGAAAAAAGAGCCGCAAAAGACGAAAGCGTCATAATCGCAAGGGCAAATTTATCTCGCGAATTCGTGGATTTTTTCGAACAGCATTTTCCCGTGTTTTTCACCTCGGTCGTCTCGATTTTCGGCTCGGCGATCATGCTTTTGTTTATCGAGTTCTACGTAGGTTTGGCCGTTTTTGCCCTGCTCGCGGTTTTTGGCATTTTGCTGCCAAAATACATCACTAAAAACGACCGCTTGTATCTAAAGCTAAACAACCAGCTGGAGCGCGAAGCAGGACGCATAAGCATAGGCGATGAGCGCACGCTAAATCGCCACTACGACGTACTTTCAAAGTTTCGTATCCGCATTTCAAACAGAGAGGCAATGAGTTTTTTTATCATCGGCGCGAGTGCGGCGGCGATTTTTAGCTTGGCGATATTTTTACTCTCGAGCAATCATGCAAATGCGGGTCACATCTACTCGGTGCTTACCTATCTCTGGACGTTTGCGATCAGTCTTGACGACGCGCCGAGGCTAGTGGAAGAGCTTAGCAAGTTAAAAGATATAGGCAAGCGCGTAAACGTCGAGTTAGAGGGAGATTTGGCTAAAATTTAAGCGCTTTTTTGGGTATAATGTACCAAAATTTACCGAAAACGAGGTCAAAATGCACGAAAATCACGCCCATCGCGCACATTCGCACACGTCAAATAAAATCATTTTGAGAAATTCCTTCCTTATAATATCCGCTTTTATGCTGGTTGAGGTCGCGGGCGGCTTCGCGACGAACTCGCTCGCCCTGCTCTCCGACGCCGGGCACATGCTCTCGGACGCCGCGGCGCTCGGGCTTTCGCTGTTTGCGTTTAAATTCGGCGAACGCAAAGGCAATCTACAAAAGACCTTCGGCTACAGGCGGATCGAAATTTTAACCGCGACGATAAATGCGATCGCCCTCGTCGCGATCGCCGTTTTGATCGTCATCGAGGCGGCCAAGCGCTTTCAAAACCCGCCCGAAGTAGCCACCGCGGGCATGCTCGCTATCAGCACGCTGGGGCTCGTCGTAAACATCGTCGTGGCGCTGTATATGCTGCGAGGCGGCGACGTGAGAGAAAACGTCAATATGCGCGGCGCTTATGCGCACGTGCTGGGCGACGCTCTGGGCTCGGTGGGCGCGATCGCGGCGGCATTGCTGATGATGTGCTTCGACTGGGGCTGGGCGGACGCGGCGGCTAGCGTGCTCGTGGCTGCGCTCATCGTAAAAAGCGGCTGGGGCGTGCTAAAAGACAGCCTAAACATCCTGATGGAGGGCTCGCCAAAGGGCGTGTGCCTGGACGGGCTCGTCGCGCAGATCAGGGGCGTGGACGGCGTGCTTTCGGTGCACGACCTGCACGTCTGGAGCATCACGAGCGGCGCAAACGCGCTCACGGCTCACATCGTGGTCAGCGGCGAGCTAAGCGTGCGCGAAGCTGAGCGGATCTTGCGCGAAATATCGCACGAAATGGAGCATCTGGGCATCACGCATACGACGCTACAGCTTGAAAGCAGCGAAAACGAATGCGACGGCGAGCTCATCTGCGAAGTAAGATCAAATGGCGCAGGCGGGCATTTGGGACATCATCACTAAATTTTTGGATTTAGAATTCCGCTCGACTTATAGTTTTGAAATTTAGCTTGATTTGGAATTTAAAATTTGGTTCGATTTTTAAATTTTAAATTTTACCCGCGCCGTGGAATTTCGGAATTTTGGAATTTTGAGATTTTAAATTTTAAAATTTTACGCTCGTTGTGAAATTTTAAATCCTTTCGCGTGGCGGAATTTTAAAATTCTGCTCCACAGACGCCGTTTCAAAATCAGGCGCCGCGCGCGCAAAATAGTAGAATTTTACACAGCGGATCGTCGTACCATTCAAAACGGCACCTATACGCGTTTGTAGAATTTTAAATTTGACCGAAGCGGCAGGCTAGCAATCATGGCGAAATTTATCGAACGCACGGAGTGGTTTTAAATTTAACTAAGCGCTTTCTGTTTTAATAGCACGGAGATGACACAGCGCGCGCTACATTTTTAAATTTAGCCAGCATACCGCGCCGCTAAATTTTAAAATTCCGCGCCGTAAATTGAGCCGTAAATCGAGCTGCAAATTTAAACTACGCTCAAAATTTTGGCTAAATTAACTCATTAAATTTTCCTGCCGATTTGAGCCTGTCAAAAGCAAATTTGCCGTATAATCTCGCGAAATTTCAGGGAGCCAAGGTGCGCAAAAACATAAAATACCTAATTTACAAGTTTCTTTTAGGCAATGTCTTTTTGGCAGTTTTTTTGATTTCATTTTACGTTGCTTCATTGCACCTCTCAAAACTTTTAAGTGTTAATATAATAGACCTTTTGAAGGGATATTTTTTATTCCCGGGCGGTATTCGTCTACCTTTTACGACGGTAATTCTTGAGTTATTTTCCTTCTATATCAGTAGCAGTTTGAGCGATTTTTATGTCAAAGGCATCGATCGCAAGCTTAATATTATATTTTTCATCGCCTTTGCGACGATAGGAATTTTAGCTCTTACCGCCATTATTCTTATCGCGACATTTGGTTTTATGATATATGGTATGGATTTAGATAAAAAACTAATGGCAATTTTATCCGCCGCGGCATTATTCATGGGCATCTGCTCAACGGTATATTTATTTCGCAAAAGCGATTACGAGCTAGGTAAATTTTTACAAATCATCAGCCGAAAAAGAAGCGGGGAGATCGATAAAAAGCTATTCCCTATCTTGCTGCTTATTATATCTGCAACTTGGTTGGGTCTTATCTTTTTTGCATCTAGATAAAACTAAATGCCCAGTTTAAATTTCGTCCGTATGCGCTAAATTTCATAGGCGTGAATTACACGCACGGCGCGACGGAATTTTAAGCACGGAATACTTTTTTATTAAAATTTAAACCTACGCATTATAATTGCAGGAATTAAAAAGGACGGCAATCGGTTATGAAAAGAGATATATTAATCGCGGTTTTAGGCTTACTTTGCGCCTTTATAGATATTAATTACATAGGTTTTCTTATCGCATTAAATTTGATAGTAGTCTTGATTTGCGCCGCTTTTCCTTTTATGAAAAAGAACTATATATTTTTTCTACTGCTTGTCGTAAATTTAGCTTTGTATTTGAATAATATCTACACCCCTTTTGAAAAGCCAGAGCTTTGGACTTATAGCATACCTGCGCTGGCAAATGCGACATATGTGCTAGTCGCTTTAGTTTATGCTTCGGGATTTGTCGCTTTTGTCCCGCTTGCAGCATATATCTATTTTTTATATTCGCCCTGCGTCGTTGCCTGCAGCATACGTGAAAAATTTCAAAGCTTACGCTAAATTTGCAATCAAAATTTTAAGCCGCTATTGCGTATAATTTCGCAGAATTTTAAGGATTGCGTATGAAAATATATTTCTACAAATTGCTTTTAGGCATCTTACTGACGGGCATATTCTCGTTCTCACTCGGCTTTACTTTATCGCACGTAGGTATCATATCGAATGCAGTTTTTGGCGTACCGCTATTGCCCTACGCTCCTTTTAAAGCCGAGCTCGCAAAAGCTATCCTAACGATAATCTCTGCATTTTATATCGCAAATAAAATTATTGATTTTCGCATTTTAGGCATCGATTGCAAGCTAAATTTTATATTTTTTATCGCCTTTGCGACGATAGGCGTAATTATCGTTAGTCTGCTATCTTTATTTATGATCATCGGCATAATGATATTAAATAAATCGGAAATTGCATTTGCAGCGATGTGTCTATCCCTCGGGCCGATTTGGACCGCTTGATTATTTCATATCAGCGGATACAGGCTCGGGGCTTTCTTGCAAAATTGCAGCCCAACGACAAAATCTACGGCAAGAAAATACAACATAGACAAGGCGCTATTGGTCATTATAATAATAGTAGCGCTGCTGATTCTTATACCAATAATAGCGAAGCTTTTGTAATTTTTATTTTAAAATTTTAAACCAGCCGTAGAATTCGTTCGCTTCTAGGTGCGGATCGCCCGCGCGAGATATGAAAAGCGGCCGTAGCGCGGAATTTGCTCTAAAATTCCCCGCATCCCTCATCTGCGCGCTGTAAAAAATAAGCGCATGGCTCGCAAACTGCGCGAACTCGTCAAACGAACTCGCCCCCGCCTCTATCATCGTGATTTTCGCGCCCGCAGGCAGCGAGCGCGAGACCTCCACCTTACGATCCGCGACGCCAAAAAGCGGAATGCTCGCATCAAAATCCGAAAGCGCGCGGCGCGAGTATATCCAAACATCGGGTGCGCGCGGCTTTAGGTTTTGCGGCACGGCACACGCGTCTAGCGCCGACATATCGGCTCTGCCTGCCGAAGCGCTAATTTCATCAAATTTAGCCGCACGCACGTCCAGCGTCGGTCTGTCGGCGCGCACGGTCTGCCCGCCTACGCCTACGTAATCGCACACACCGCGCAGCTCGTGCACGAACGCGCGCTGCTTCTCGCTGCCGATCCGCCCATGCACCGCGCCGTTTAGCGTGGCGTTGATTTTGATGAAGCAAAAGCCGCCCTCGCGCGCCAGATAAAACGGCTCCGCAAGCTCCGTCGCCGCGGCACGGCAAACGTCAAATTTCACCTCTATGCCCCCGCGGCATAAAATTTCCGCGCCGCCCGCAGCCTGCGCGTTCGTATCGCGTGCGCCGATTACCACGCGCGACAGCCCAAGCTCCGCCAAAAGCTCGGCGCAAGATGGGGTCTTGCCGCGGTGCGCGCAGGGCTCGAGCGTGACATAGGCGCAAGCGCCGCGCAAAAGCCCGCCGTGGCGATTTAAGATAAAATCATAGGTGAAGCTCGGCTGCAAAAGCGCGCTTTTTAAGGCTTCTAGGTTTTGAAATTTAACGCCGAATTTGCGAGCGTATTCGCAAGCGAAATCCTGCGCAAAATTTGCGTCCAGATCGCACAGCGCGGCGAAAACGGCGTTTGCCTCGGCGTGCAAAAAGCCCGCCTTTTTGTGCGCGCCTATGCCAAGAACCCTGCCGCTCTTATCCAGTAGCGCGCAGCCCACGGCGGGGTTGGGTAGCGTCAGAGCCTGATAGCGCCACGCAGCCCGCAGCGCCAAATCCATGTAAAATTCGTCGTTCATAAAATATCCAAAATTTAAATTGTCCCGCTCCGCCGCGCTTGCTTAGCAAAATTACGGCGGAGCGGAGAACTCGCCTACTCTCAGCAAATCGCGCCTCGGGCGCAAACCGACTCGCCCACCTACGCCCTTCCTCGCTGCGCTGGATGACGCCGGCTCGCACTTAGCCCACTTGCAAGAGCCAAGCTTGCTTTAAACGCCAAATTTATCGGAGCTTACAAGTCGCGCGCCGTATGTGCCCGGGCGAAATTCCGCGCGGAAGCGAAACTGCGAAATCTTACCACAGGTTTTAGAATTTTATCCTAAATCGCAAATTTTGCGGCGTCCGTTTCGCGCGCGAACGGCACAAAATTTTACGCTTATCGCGCAAAAGAGCGTCTGCCGATAGCGCGGAGAAGCCGGCTTTGCGAAGTAAAATTTTAATAGGCGCCATGGCAGAACCGCAATCGAGCGTGAATATGCAGCCCCGAAAGGCACGGCTTAATTTCAGC
>CAUSBF010000081.1:0-7808 GCA_963529595.1 uncultured Campylobacter sp. | reverse complement strand
TAGAGCATATTATAAATCTTAGAGCATATTATAAATCTTAGAGCATATTATAAATCTTAGAGCATATTATAAATTCCATCTAGCAGAAAATATTTCTTATCCGCCGTACCGCGATAGAATGGATCAAAGCTCTGCTCGTAGGCCTTTTTGAAAAAGCCCTCTTTGCTCAGCTTGATGAGCTCTGCATTGACGAAATCAAGTAGTTCTTTGTTGTCTTTCTGCACGCCGATGCCGATGAAATCGCTAGGGCCTAGGTTTTTAAACGGCACTTCCAAAGTATCATCGATGACGGAATATGCAAGCACGATGAGATTGTCGTTTATATAGCCGTCCGCATCGCCATTTCGAATCATTTCGTAGCATTCCTTAGCCGAAGCGCAATGGTCTAAATTTTTAAATCCCTTGGTTTTGAAAAATTTCTCGGCTACTGTCGCATCGCCTTCGAATACGATCTTTTTATCATGAAGCTGCGCGATATCGGTAAAAGCGTCGGCTTTACGCGTTAATACGCCTAAATTTACGGAGAGGTAGGGGAGGGAGAAATCGATTTTTCTTTTTCGTTCGTTGGTGATGCTAAATAGACCGATCACCAAATCAAGCTTATTTGCCTCTAAAAATGGAATCCTATCATTTACGCTTAGTGGAATGAACTCGATTTTGCCCTCTTTTTTGCCGAAAATTTCTTTAGCGATCGCGTTTGCAAGATCGATTTCAAATCCTTCGAATTTGCCGCCGCTAGACTCGCAAAGTGGCGGATGAGCGTCGCGCACTCCGATGCGAATGACGCCGTTTTGTCTGATTTGATCTAGGCTATCGGCAAAAAGCGCCGCACAAAATAGAGCCGCTATAAAAAGTAGTTTCATTTTATGTCCTTAAAATTGGATTTCGCATATTATCCGCTTATCATAAATGACGTTTTAGTCGAAGCCGTTAGATAAAACACTGCTAAATTTCGTCCTAAAATATGGCATAGAGCCCATCTAGTAAGAAGTATTTTTTATCTGCAGCGCCTTGATAAAATGGCTTGAAAGTTTCATCGTAAGAACGTTCGAAAAAGCCTTGCTTGCTAAGTGTAACAAGCTCTTTATTTATCAGATCAAGCAGTTCGGTATTGCCTTTGCGCACCCCAATGCCTAAGAATTCCGGATTACCTAGATTTTGGATTGCTACTTCTAAGTTGTCATCGATAATGGAATAAGCTAGTACAATGAGATTATCGTTAACGTAAGCATCGGCTTTGCCTTGTTTAAGCATATCGTAGCATTCGGTAGTAATGGAGCAATGGATTAGATTGTGGATTTTATTTTTATACAAAAAATTTTCTGCCGTAGTACCGCTACCCTCTACTAAGACCTTTTTGTTTGAAAGATCGTCTATGCTTTTGATGCCGTCGCTTTTACGTGTCAAAACTCCCAAGCTCATCGAAAAATATGGATAAGAAAAGTCGATTTGCCTTTTTCTATCTTGCGTTATCGTGATGGTTGCGACTGCAAGATCTACCTTATCGTTTTGTAATGCAGAGATCCTATCGCTGGCGTTTAAAGGGACGAACTCGACTCTACCGCGCTTATCGCCGAATATGCTCTTAGCTATAGCATCTGCAAGGTTGATTTCAAAGCCTTCGAAATTACCACTTTTTTCATCACTAAAAGGCGGCCTACCATCACGAACACCGATTTTAACGACTCCGGCAGATCTGATCTGCTCCAAACTGCCCGCAAAAACATTGCTGCAAAGCGTAAAAATAATGCAAAAAAGTAGCTTCATAAACTATCCTTTTCTTAAATTTAATATTATCCCTTAGATATTGCGTGATTTTACCCTAAAATAGTTAAACATAACTTCAATTACATAATACGGATTGCTAAATCGGTAGTAAGAGAACGAGATTAGAATTTAAGAAGTGATAGATAAAATTTTATGAAGTGAAATTTTGCTGTAGCGAAATGTGGCGCAGGAAAGTATAGACTTTAATTAAAATTTATCTATCGTAATTTACGGCGCAGTTTTTGCAGCACCGGCATATAATTTGATTTGGAATTTATCCATCATACCGCTTGCTTTTCGAGCTGGAATTTTACGTCTTGCCCACGTGCCACATATTTCGCAATAAAATTTTAAAATTTGCTTGGATCGTAATGCTTTTTTGCGTTATAAAATTTTGCGGTATTTTAAAACTATTTTTCGCCGACTTCTACGATTTTGCTTAGCACGTATTGCTCCAGATCGCGCCTTGGTATGTCGTTTTTGAGCGCTTCGTTGTAGATATTTTCGACTATGCGGCTGTATTTTTCGTAGGGAAAGTAGAGGAAATGGTTCGCCCAAGCGCGTTTGATGAGCTCGTGAGTTAGCTTTTTTCTAGCCCATGCTTTAAAGCAATCAAATCCGATAAAAACCGCCGACGTCGCTATGATCGTAAATAAAATGGAGAAGTGAAAGTCGATCTTTTCAAACATCGCGTGCGTCAGCGTTATCAGAAACATAACGCAGACGAATGCGAAGCAAGCGAAGATAACGTAGGATTTGCCGTAGTTAAATTTAAAATTTAGCTTCGAAGGATCGACGAGCATTCCGTCGTTAAACTCGGCGTTGGCTTCGAGTAGATCACGGAAGAGTACCGGCTTGTGCGAGACATGAAACATAATTTCTAAAAGCCTATCTTTAAAATTTGATTTATCCATCGGGTTTCCTTCGATTTTTGCGGCATTATATCTTAAATTAAATTGTTATAAGATAAAATGGTGCGAAATTTCAAGGAGCGATTATGTTTGAAATCAGCGGAATGAGCGGCGATGAGATAGTTTATATTAACGGCAAGCTTTGCAAGGCCAAAGAGGCCGCGATAAGCCCTTTTGATCGCGGTTTTGTGCTTGGAGACGGCATCTATGAGGTAGCCCCCGTGGTAAATTCTAAAATTTGCGACAGAGCGGATTTTTGGGAGCGCTTTGAGCGCAGCGCCGCGCAGATCGAGCTGAAAATTCCATATTCTCGCGAAAAATATGAGGAAATTTTATATGAGCTCATCGCGCAGGGCGGCGTGAGCGAGGGCGCTTTCTACACTCAGATCACAAGAGGCGCGGCGATGCGGGATTTTGATTACGTCCGCGGCATAGAGCCTAGCGTCTTTGCTTTCGTCTATCATACGCAAATTTTTGATAATCCGCTCGCAAAAGAGGGGATCGAGATCGTAAGCCTGCCCGAGATCCGCTGGCATAGGCGCGATATAAAATCGATCTCGCTTCTTGCGCAGTGCATCCTAAAGCACGAGGCTCACAAGGCGGGCGCTTATGAGTGCTTTTTGATCGAGGACGGGCTGGTTACTGAGTGTTCGAGCTCCAGCGCGTTTATCATCAAAGATGACGTTCTGATCACGCGACCGCTTTCAAACGACATACTGCCCGGTATCCGCCGCAAGGTGATCCTAGGCCTTGCCGAGCAGGCGGGTCTTAGCGTGCAGCAGCGGGCGTTTGGAATGAGCGAGGTTTATGAAGCCGATGAGGCCTTTATCAGCGCGGCGACGCTGATGGTGCTGCCGATCGTAAAGGCTGACGGCAGAGCGATCGGTGGCGGTGCGGTCGGCAAATACGTACCGCGCCTACGCGAGATGTATGCTGCGCGGTTAAAAGCCGAAGCGGGACTGTAATAGGGCGGTCAAATTTAGCCCGTTAAATTTAAATTATGCGGGCTGATTAAATTTTGCTTTCTAGCTCCCCGGTTATGTGACCCAGCTCGCTTACTAATTCTAAAATCTCAGCCAGTTCGTATTGATGAGCATACGCTGTTCCGGTTGTTGGAGGTATGCTAAATAGCTCTGTTTCGAAGCGATTCGGCGCGCCGTTTAGAAATAGGTAAAATTTATTATCCATAAACGCCGCGCTTATGCTAAATTTATGGTAGTATCGCTTTAGCTCGTTTAGTCGCTCCATCAGCGCGGGCGTCAATAGATAGCGAGCTTCGACCTTGTCGTCAGCAAACACGCGAAATTCGCTATTAAAAATGACGTTGTCCATTAGCTCCTTCTCGCCTAAAATTTTTGTATTTAGCTCGCGGCTCGCCAAGATGGTTTTGGCGTAAAATCTCTTGCCGAATTCACATATCAGCACGCTGCCGCTAAAATCCATATATGCATCATATAAGCTCATTGCAAGCGAAGCTAGCTTCACATAGGTATTGTCTATGCCCAGATCGTAGTTCTTTTTGATTCTAATTGCCTCGCTGAAGCTAAATTTTACCCCATCCCATTCGCCTTTTATCTCATCTTCGCTGATAAAATCGGAGTTTGCAAAGATTCCCGCTCGCCTGAATTCCTTCGCGCTTATGCCGCGGCCTGGCGAATAAGTAAGCTGCGGATACGCCTGCGAGATCGCCGTGCGCACCAAAACTTTTTTGTAAAATAGTTTATATTCATAAGCGGCGCCTGTAATGTCGTCGTAAATATAAGCAATGTAACAAATTAAAAGCACCGCGTAGATAAGATAGACTTCGATCATCTTGTAATCCGTATCGTCATCTGTTTTAAATACCGCATCGATCGAAAACATCACTATAAACGGAAACAGATACAAAAATGCTATCTTGGCATAGATCATCACTACCTTGCAAATGCACTTTTTTTGTTTGGCTCTACTTAGCGCTATCGCTTTGTCTAGTTGCATACGTTTCCTTAAATTTTTTGATCCGAAATTTTATAAAATTCGTTCTCTTGATAAAATTTCACCACGGCTTCATCCGCGCTTGCGTTGCGCTGCAAATACCGCAGCAAGGGCTCTGCGCGCGTATATATCACCCCGAGCCCCGCAAGGCTCGTCGCTCGCGAAAGCGCCACGTAGAGCTGCCCCTTGGCAAAGATTCTGTCGATGTCGCAGATGAGCTGCGGGATGCTCATGCCTTGGGATTTGTGGATCGTGATGGCGTATGCGAGCTTTAGCGGGAACTGATAATACCGCGCCATCACGATCTGCTCGGCATACGCGCCGCTCGCGGCGATCTCGCTTAGTTCGTATGTTTGCAACCCCACGCGGCTTAGTATGCCAGAGGGCTTTTTTACGACCACGCTTTCGATCTCGTCGTCGGAGCTTTTTTCGATCTTTTCGACGACACCTTGTTCGCCGTTAAAAAACTCGCCGCTTTTATTTGCGGTAAACAGCACCTTTGCGCCTTCTTTTAGCGTCAGACTTTGCGGCGTATTTAGCGAGGCGATCCATTTTTGAATTTTCTGCTCGCTCACGCCGCTTTGCAGCGCTTCGTAAACGCCCTTAAAGCTGCTCTGCGGCGCATTAAGCTTGGCTAGTCTGGCGTTATTTATCGCATCTACTTCGGCGTTTCTGCCCGAGATTATCGTGGCATCTGGTTCTGCTAGCGCGGCATCGATGATCAAAGATCGCATCAGCTCCGCCGTCTGCTCGCTTGCGATGCCGAGCCGCAGCTCGCAAAGCAGGCGGTATAGTGCCGCATCCGCGGTGCGCTTAGAGCCTATCATCTCGACGTAAAAAAACTCGCACTGCCTCCACGCATACGAGCCGAAGGCGTAATCCGAGTCGCTAAATAGGCTCGCGCGCGGCGCGCTCTCGCCCTCTTTACGCACCGGCGGAAGCTGATAAAAATCGCCCGTAACGAGCAGCCGTCCGTTAAATTTAGAATTTGAAATTCTAAGATAGATCATCTCGAAAAGCTCGGCGCCGATCATCGAAATTTCATCGATCACGATGAGGTCTGCGAGAGCTAAAATTTTTCGCAGCTCGCTTAGCTTGCCGCTTTGTTTGCGATCGAAGCTCTTTAGCTCCTCGTGGTTTTTGCAAATGCCGAAGCGGAAGAAGCTATGCGCGGTCACGCCGCCGATCTCTACGGCGCTGATGCCGGTGCTGCCGAGCACGATGACGAGCTTGCCGCGAGCGCGGTAATCTTCGATGAGCTCTTTTATTACGTAGCTTTTGCCCACGCCTGCGCCGCCCGTGATGAAAATATTGCGATCTTTTAGCTTCTGGATGATGAAATTTATCAATTTTTTTCCTATTTTTTGGCAAAATTATAGCCAAAATTTTTTAAAAGGCATTTTGTTTGAAACGACTAGTATCTCTCATCTTCGCGGCTTTAATCCTTGCAGGTTGCGGTAAAACCGTCCATAAATTTATCCCGGAAAATCCCGCTGTTTTGGATCTCGAATACGCTCAAAACAGCGAGCGGCTGCCCGCTCCTGCGTCGGTGCAAAACATAAGCGGAAGCGCGTTTAAGAGCCGCTATTTTAAAATTTGGTTTGACGATGCGCCCGTGAAGGCGGAAATCGATACGTTTTGGGGGCTTAATTACGCCAAGGGGCGCCACTTTGACGCCGCAGGCAGGATATATAACGACGCGATCTATCAAAGTATCCGCATAAATGCGAACGAAGAGGCGTTCGGACTAATATCTGAGCCCGCTATAACGGTAAAAAACGCGCTGCTGCGAAATATCCCAAGCGATCTGCCGATTTTCGGCGATCCGAGCGAGCCGGGAGAGGGCGAGCCGTTTGATTACGCCGCAAATTCCGCCGTGGGCGTGGGCTATCCGATGCTGCTGTCGCATTACAGCAGAGACGGCGCGTGGGCGTTCGTACGCAATGACGGCGTGTGGAGCTGGATCAAAAGCGACGCAATAAAGCGCATCAGTCCCCAGCAGGCAGATATTTATGCAAATTCTAAATTTATAACGATCCTGCGCGACGGCGCGGTCATTTATGATGAGAGCGGTGCGGAGCTTTTTAGAGCGCGCACCGGCACGATCCTGCCGTATGATTTTAGCGGTGAACGCGATCTTGGCGGCACGCTCGGCGTGCGGAGCGTATTCGGCGGCGAAATTTTAACGCAGTTCGGCGGCAGGAGATATTTCGTTAGCGCGGAGGATGCGAGGCTTTGGCCCGCGCCGCTTGATGAGCAAAACTCAAAGATCGTAGCCGCTAGCCTGCTCGGGCAGAAATACGGCTGGGGCGGGTATAAATTTCTTCGCGATTGCTCGCTTATGACGAAAGACTTTTTGGCAAATTTCGGGCTGTGGCTGCCGCGAAATTCTAAGGTGCAATCGGGCCGCGGCGAGCGTTTTTCGCTCGCGGGGATGAGCGCGGATGAAAAGCTTAGCTTCATCGGCAAAAACGGCGTGGCGTATAAAACCCTACTATATATGCCCGGCCACGTGATGCTCTACGTAGGGCAGGTGGACGGCAAGCCGGCGGTGCTGCACGACATCTGGGGGCTTCGCACGATGGATGGCGGGCGCGCGGTCATCGGGCGCACGGCGATTACGTCGCTTACTATCGGCTCGGATCGCGCCGACATCGCCGAGGATCGCCTGCTGATCTCGCGTATCAGCGCGATGAGCGTACTTTCGGGCGAGGATGACGCTATTTCGGACGATCGGTTCGGCTCTGCAGATTTCGGTGCGAATTAAACGCTGTCTCGTAAAAAATAGAGAGTGGGCTATGGGCGATAGCCTCAGAGAAAGGCAAGCGACGAGAACCGGATGCATGTAAAAAAGAGCGGACCGCGCGCTACTGAGATGAGTGCGAACCGTCGCCGCTACAGAAAAACGATGTCTTGTTTGTGTATGCAGGCGCGAACTGATCGCCGCTATCGAAAGCGGCGCGTTGCTTGCGTATATCTCTGCGAACTGCTCGCCGCTATGGATAGAAGCCCGCGGATATAAGCGCATTAACCGCCGCTTCTTGCAAATCGCTTCGTCTCAAACATCGCCTCTTGCGTGTTTCTTACCGACGATGCGTTCGCCGTTTCGTCGCGCCTGCTCGGCGCATCGCTAAATTTTACATTTCGTATATTCAT
>CAUSBF010000080.1:0-7821 GCA_963529595.1 uncultured Campylobacter sp. | reverse complement strand
CTAGGACCGCCGTCTCATTCGGCGCGCGGCGGGCTCGCAAAAACTCCAGCGTGAGGCTATGCGTACCGTCGCAGCCACGATGCGCCAAGCCCTCGTCTAAGAACTCAAATAGCCGCTCAAACTCCGCCCTATTCATAGACAGGCTCTTTTCAAATGCATCTCGCTGCCGCTACGCCGCGAGCTTTTTGAGTTCCTTTTTTCTGGATTTTTCCACTCTTTCTCCTTTGCTGCGCCGCCTTGCCGCACGAACATCCTTTGGGCGCATTAACCTCATACCCGTCGTCCCCCGCCCTCAAGCGGGATGCAAATTTCATCCAAACCGTGCGCTACCTCGTCTATACCGAAATAACGCTTATTAATTTTTAGCAGAGCGAAATTATAGCAAAAGCAGAGCGCGAAATCGCAAATCCGATGATTAAATTTTATCTAGAATAAAGAGCTATGTTTTCGGCTAAATTTTGCCGTACCGAGGGATAAAATTTGCAGAATTCGGATGAAATTCTATCGAGTAGATGTGTAGAATTTGACCATAAACTAAAACAAAAGCGGCCGCGCTCGAAATACGGCCGCTAAATTTTAAAATTTTACTTCTCAAACGCCTTTTCTAGGCTAAACGGAAACGCCTGATAGCCCATCGCGTTGGTCATTTTGATTTCGATGCTAGGCTCTTTTGCGCCCCATTCAAACTCATTGATGTGAGGGCTAGGTACGCCGACCGGGCGACCTTTGGCGATGTCAAACTGCATGCCCGCAACCGCCGAGTAAACCATCACGCTATCAAGGTCGTCTTGATACTGCGCTAGCGAAGTAACCGAGCTATACCACTCGCTGCCGCGCTGTTTGCCGTACTCCCAGACTTGCTCGACGGTTTTGGCGTTCTCATCGATTTTATAGACGACCGCGCGGGAGTATTTCATACCCGCCATCGCAGGCTGCTCCATGCCGCGGGTGTCGCCGTTGTCAAAGACGGTGAGATACACTACGCCCTTTTTGGACTTGCTATCGATGCGAAATGCCGTATGCTGCGTCCACTGCCAGTCAAATCCACCCTTCTCGCTCTCATATCCCGGGCATTTTGAGTATTCGTCCTCGCAGACTATTTTTTTGCCGTCTTTATCTACCGGCTGGAGCAAGTAGCCCTTAAACTGATCCTTCCAGCCCTTATGCGCGCCCATTATCCATTTGACTTTTTTGTCGCGGCCGATCTTGATGACGGCGTCTTGGTGGCGGCTGGAGATGATGATACTATCGTCGCTTGGGTCGTAGTCCACGCTATTTACGTGCGCCCAGTTGCGTCCAGGGCCCGAGCCTACGATGTCGCCCCATTTTTCGTTCGTATCCATCTCGGCTAGCTCGTCCGCGCTCGCGGTGTGGCCCGCCTTGCTAGCGTCGATGTTTAAGCATACCGCGCCCTGATCGAGAGTTTTTAGCACGATGTCGCGATACGGATCGAGAATTTCATATAATCTAAAATCATCCACGACGTTGCCGTCGCGATCGACCTCGACGATGACGTCGCGCACGGTGCGGACGTTTTTGCCGTCGGCGCGCTTATAGTTGGCGTTTGCCGCGCGAAGGAAGTAGTGCCCGTTTTGCGCTACGTCCATAGAGTGCGAGAAGTCGTTGTAGCCCGCAGGCAGCTCGCGGTTAAAGATTTCGCGCCCCATTATGTCGTATTTAGCGTATCTTTGGCCATATCCCCACGTCATCGCGCCGTCGTCGTTTTGTTTAAAGCCCATCATGACGCCCGCGGAAAAAGGCTGTTTAAGGTCGTAAATTTTACTCGGCTCCAGGTACCAGCGCACTTCGCCTTTGGTATCTAGGATGAAGTTGTTCGGACTATAGTTCCACTCGATCGCGCCGCCTGCAGGGTTGTTCCACACGACTTTGGTGCCTTTGCCGGTTTTATTTACGAAGTTATTTACGTAGTAAAGGCGGTTTGCAAATTTGGCGCTCGGAGCCTTTACGACTTCGATTTTATCAAACAGCGCGCCCTTTTGAGACGGCATGCCAGAGCTCTCCAAGTAGATCGCGGGAGCGTAAATTTTATAGGTTTCTTTTACGCGTTCGGTTTGACCCTTGTAAATTTTATCGTACTCGACCTCGACGGTGTTTTGATAGTCAGGGTAAAGTCCAAAAACAGGGATTCCGCCGTGCGTGCGAAGGTGTTTATCGGCGACTTTATAGCTGATAACCTGACCACCCGGCTTTGGTACGATAGTGACTTTCGCGTTTGCTAGCGTGTAGCCGCCGTTTTTGATCACCGCCGTTAGAGGCGCGATGTCGTATGGGTTTACGACTACTTCGCCGATCTTGCCCGGGATGCCGTAGTCGATGTGTGCGCCGCTAGGTCCGCCGATAGCCATCGCGTCCGTGCTTAGACCGCCTAAAAGCGCCACAGCTAGCGCAAATGAGGAAAGAGTTCGCTTCATCTTATTCTCCTTTGAATTGGTTTGATATCGTAATTTTAATCAACCTCGCTAACGTAGAAATCACGCGTTTATTAAAACTTGCTTAATTGTAAAAAATAATTTCAAATTTTGGCTTTTGTGCCAAAATTTAGTCGAAATTCTATAAATTTAATCTAAAATTTATCTTAGCGTGAGTTTTGCGGCGGCGAGAGAATATAAAATTAACGCAAACAAAATCATTTTAAGGAGCATTCCATGAACCTATTTTCTAAATTTAGCAAAGGCTTTTTAGCCGTAGCGATGTTTGGCGCCATAAGCGCTGCCGCGTTTACCGAGGGCGAGGACTACGTCAAGCTAGAAAAGCCGCTACCAGTCGAGCAAAACACGCTAGTTAAGGTCTTTAGCTATGCATGCCCGTTTTGCTACAAATACGATAAAACCGTCACGCCAAAGGTCGTAGAAAAGGTCGCGGGGCTAAAATACGTGCCGTTTCATCTAAAAACCAAGGGCGAATACGGCGAGGCGGCGAGTAAAATTTTTGCCGTTTTAGCCGTGATGGACGAGGAAAAAGGCGTGAGCCTGCTAGATGAAAACTCGCTGTTTAAAAAGGCTAAATTTGCCTACTACAAAGCCTATCACGATCAAAAGCAGCGCTGGAGCGATGGTAAGGACGAGGCTGCGTTTTTAAAGACGGGGCTTGATGCGGCGGGCATTAGCGAAGCGGACTATCAAAAAAAGCTAGAGGACCCAAAGGTCGCCGAACTGCTTAAAAAATGGGACGAGAGCTACGACGTAGCGAAAATCCAAGGCGTGCCGGCGTTCGTCGTAAACGGCAAATACCTCATCATGACGAAGTCCATCAGCTCTATCGACGGCATGGCGCAGCTAATTGAAGAGCTGCTTAAAAAATAGGGCGCGGGCATGAAATTTGCGGAAAAAATAGCGAAATTTGGCGATAGCCGCCTGCCGTGGGCGATCCTTATAGCGGTGAGCGTAGGGCTTGTTATCCTCGCGCACTCGCTGTTTCAAAACTACGTCTATATGCCGCCTTGCGAGCAGTGCGTCTATATCCGCTTTGCCTTTTTGTGCATGGCGCTGGGAGGCCTGGTCGCGATCATAAATCCTAAAAATTTACTCCTCGCCGCGGTAGGCTACCTGCTAGCCTTTTGGGGCGCGGTGCAGGGCATAATGTATAGCGTCAAGCTCGCCAAGATCCACGATGCCGTCCACGGAGACGATCCGTTCGGCGTGCAGGGCTGCTCGACCGAGCCGCACTATCCGTTTGGCTTGCCGCTTCAGCGGTGGGCGCCGGATTGGTTTTTGCCTACGGGCGACTGCGGCTACGATAATCCGCTAGTACCCGAGGGCGTCACGCTAAGCGGCTTTCAAAAATATCTCGTCGATCTTTACGAGGACGGCTGGTACCTGATCCCATCAAGCAAATTTATGTCGATGGCCGACTGCACGCTGATTGGCTTTGGCGTCTGCTTCGTCGTGCTCGCCGCGATGTTCATTTGCAAAATTTTAACTTTTGCAAAAGCTTAAATCGGTCTAAATTTAGACCGATTTTGCTATACTCGCCGCATGAGAGCCTTACGCGAGCATAATTTTAAAATTTACTTCATCATCATTTTCGCAAGCCTTTTTGTAGTGCTTTTGGGCGTGAAAAACTACGAGGACGCCAAGGCGCAGATCACGGCGCTTGCGGATAAAAACAAGATCGCCGCTAGCGAAAATATGGTCGGGAGCTTCTCGTTTTGGCTAGACGAGCGACTGCACTCACTGGTGCGCGCGGCTAAATTTATGCAAAACGCGGGCATCTCGCAAGATAGCGAAAAGCTGGGCGACTTCATACGACTTTTTAAAGAAAACTCCACGGAATTCGACGCCTTGCAGTTTTTACGCGAGGACGGAGAAATTTTCGTAGACGGCAAGGAGCTGGGCGACGATGAAGCGATGCCAAAGAACCTGCGCACGGGGCTTGTGTGGTTTGAGGAGACCAAAAGCACGCTAGCACCCACTGTAAATTTTATGCAGCGCCATAAAATTTTGGGCGAGCCGACGCTAAATTTATGCGTACCCGTCATGGACGGCGACTCGTTTGCGGGGGTGTTTTGCGGCGTGGTGAAGCTGCAAAACATACTAAAAAATATGGAAAAATTTAAGCTCGCGCCAGATTCCTACGCCTTTATCGTCACGCACGGCGGCGAAATTTTAACCCCGATGAAGGATATGGCGCTAAAAAAGCAGATCGAGGATAAATTTAAAGAGCTTTTCCTGCGGGGCGAAGATATCACGAGCCTAAATATCGGATCAAATTTCATCTCCGTCGCAGAGATCCCCACGCTAAACTGGTTTATAGGCGCAGGAACGGATAACGAAAAGGAGCTCGCCGCGCTGCTTAACTCCGCGCTAAAAAACGCCCTTACTCTGCTTTTTGCGTTCGCGGCGCTGGCGCTGGTGGCAAATTTCTTACATAACTTTATGTACTCAAAAATCAAAAACCTGCAAGACGACTACGAAGCTCTACTCAAGCACAAAGCCCGTATGAGCGAGGCAGGCGAGCTAATCAGCGGCATAAATCATCAGTTCATTCAGCCGGTTAATTCGCTAAATTTGATGATTTCTAGCCTGCTTATGCTGCAAAAAGACGGCAAACTAGACGCCGCGACGCTAGAGAGTATGCTGCAAAAGGGGCAGGCTGCTACCGTGCTTTTAAGCGATACGATCGAGATTTTTAGAAATTTTTATAAGAGCAGCGACAGTCCGCAAAAATTTAGCGTGCAGCGCTGCATCAAAAACCTACTAAAACTCATGCACACCGAGCTTAGCAAGGCGAACGTCACGGTAAGCTTATGCGAGTTTAAAGATGAGCAAGTCACGCAGCGGATGGGCATCGTGCAGCAAATTTTACTCATCCTCATTCACAACGCAAAAGACGCGGTCGTGGAGAGGTACAAAGACGAGATCGCAAAGCGGCAAGTTTTTTTGGGCGTCAAATTTGAAAACGGCACGTGCAAAATATCCGTCACGGACTACGGCAGCGGCGTGAGTAAGGAGCTTCGGGATAAAATTTTAACCCAGCCAAAAACCACCAAAAAGCAAGGAAGCGGCATCGGGCTGTATTTTGGCAAAAAGCTCGCAAACGAAAAGCTCGCAGGCGACATCAGGCTGCTAAGCGCAGGCGATCCGACGACGTTTGAGCTCGGCTTTGAGATAAATTTAAAGGAGTGAGATGCAAGAGCACTTAAAGCTACTTAAAGACCTGAGCGTCCTCATCGTCGAGGACGACGAGATCGCAAGAGAGCTTCTAATAGGCGGGCTAAAGCCCTACTGCCTAAGCGTCTGGGGCGCGGGCGACGGGCTGGAGGGACTGGAGCGCTTTAAAAAGCTAGCTCCCGCCATCGTCATCACCGACATCCACATGCCCGCGATGAACGGCTTTGAGATGATGAAGGAGATGATACGCATCAAACCCGCACAAAAATTTATCGTCTTTACCTCCTACGACACCGACGACAACCTCATCAAAAGCATCGAGCACGGCGCGGCATCGTTTCTAAAAAAGCCCGTCGATATCGCCGCGCTTTGCCGCCTGCTCGTGGCTCTGACCTACGAAAAAGGCGAAAAGCTCGTGCGCCTGGGCCCGCAAACCAGCATAAATCTCGCCAAAGAAAAGATCTACAAAAACGGCGAGGAAATTTATCTATCATTTTTGCAAAACAAGCTTTTTTGGCTCTTTGCGTACAACTTAAACAAGCTCGTGAACTACGAGATGATCGAGGAGTTCGTCTATGAAGGCGAGCAAACGAGCAAGGGCGCGATACAAAACGTCGTGCTGAGGCTAAAGCGGGAGTTGGGGGTGAGATTTAAAAATATTAGCGAGAGTGGATACATCCTGCTAAGCGGCGAGTAAATTTAACTTTGCGGCTTAGCTCGCGAGCACTTTTTAATTAGTTTTGTTTTTGCTCCTGCGGCAACCTATTTGGTTAGACTTTGTAGCAAAAACTGCAACAACATTAAAAATCATCTCACAATACTTCGCCTTATTGTTTTATGTTCAAATTCGATGTTAAATTTTATTTTACGGTTTGTCTTTTTCCGCCATATTTCGCTTTGCTTTCCTTGCGGTCGCAACTGCAAGCAGAAAGCGGCTCGCTCGGCTTCAGTCACGGACGACCGAGTCCGCCCTCCTCGCCTCGTCTGACGTAAAAATACTTCACCTTGCCTTTTTTTGCACTCAAATTTGAAGTCAAATTTGTAAATTTTAGCTCAAATTTTACCCACCGAGACCCGCTCCTTTAAAACATAAAATTTAGTCGCTATCGTGCCGTACGGCTTAGCGATAAAATTTACTAGAACCCTGCCGCTGCGGCTAAATTTAATGCGACAAGACCTATTTCGCCAGCAGTTCCTTTACCGCAGCGACCATTTCATCGACGGAACCGAACGAAGAGGTGTTTAAAAGATACTTGCCGCTGACGACAAATGCCGGCACGCCTGAAATCACTGCGACCTCGTAGCCCGCGTCCCACTGCGTAAGCAGAGCCTGTGCCTTTTTGCTGGCAAGCGCCGCTTCATATTCGCTCATGCCCACGCCGGCGGCATCCAGCGCGGTTTTGATGAATCTTTGTTTATCACTGCCGCCGCCAAAATCGTCCTTTTTGTCGTGGATCGCTTTGTAAATCGCGAATTTCGCCTTTTTAAATTTCGACTCGTCGCTTAGTAGGCTCACATCGTCCTTTTCGTCAAGCACGATAAGGGCTGCGAATATACCGCTTGCGGTCTGTCCGAACACGCCCTTGGTCTTTAAGTGCCACGGCAAAAACTCCGCCCCTTCGAGCTTTTTCATCAGCTGCGGCGTGACCGTCCTGTCGAACGCATAGCAGTGCGGGCACTCGTAGTTAAAAATTTTAACGACGCTGTTTTTCGGCACGTTTAGCGGCTTTTGTAACACTTGATAATTAACGCCCTCCTCCAGCGCGTTTGCACCGATGCCGAGCAGGCAAACGGCGGCTAAAATTCTTAAAAATTTAGCGATTTTCATAAAATTCCTTTGCGGTAAATTTTAAAGATTGTATAAAATAAAGGGTAAATTTGAGATTAAAGCGAATAAAGCAGGGCTTCCCACAGAAAATATATAAAATAGCAGGCTACGCCATCACGCCGCTTGAGCGAGCAGGCTAATTTATTGCTACAAGCTCTATCTCCAATCTCGCTCAAGCTCAAATTTAATAGCAAGGATTGCACGCTCGCGACTTAATTTTGAAGCATGCAATCCGCTTTAATTTAATAAATTTTACTTATCAAAGGCATGGATTATCCATTTTACGCGCTCGGCGTCTCTATGATCAAAAAATAGCGTCTTGCCTGTATCCAGCGCAGCGATAGCAGCCATATCATCAGGTGC
>CAUSBF010000079.1:0-7884 GCA_963529595.1 uncultured Campylobacter sp. | reverse complement strand
CCGCACGCGCACGCAGGCAGCAGCAGCGCCGCATCGAGCGAACGCGCGTATAAAAAGTACGAGCCCAGCACGCTCAAAAGGCCGAAAAACAAAAACACGAAAACATCGCCGAGACCCTTGTAGCCGTATGCGCCGGCGCCCACGGTGTAGCGGATCGCAGCGTATATCGACGCGCCGCCTAGCGCTAAAAACAGTAGCACGAGATAAAACCGCTCGCCGAACGCCAAAACGCTTAGCGCGAGGCTAGAAAATGCCGCAAGCAGCGCCGTAGCGACGATGACGCGCTTCATCTGCTCTGCGCTCATCTGTCCCGTTTGTATCGCGCGGCGCGGTCCCAGCCTGCCATCGTCGTCGGCGCCCTTTATTGCGTCGCCGTAGTCGTTGGCGTAGTCGCTTAGCACCTGAAACAGAAGCGTCGTAAGCAGCGCCAGTGCGAAAATATCCGCTCTAAATACGCCCGCGCCGTATGCTGCGCCGCTACCGAGCAACACGCCCGAGACGCTAAGCGGCAGCGATCTAAGGCGAGCGGATGCGTAAAGAGCCTTTATTGTTATCATTTTTTACCTTTTTTTGATTTTTGGAGCCGAATTTACGGCGAACCCAAGATAAAATTTAGCGGAAAAACGCCAAAAATAATATAAATTTAGACTATTCGTAGAGTAAATTTTATTTAAATTCGCCTTTTTAATATAAATAGCGGTAAAATAGAGCCAAAAATTTTAGGAATTGTGATGAAAAAAGTTCTTACCGTTCAAGATATATCCTGCGTGGGCAAGGTTTCGCTGACCGTCGCCTTGCCGATACTAAGCGCGATGGGGATGAGCACGAGCGTGATCCCTACGGCGGTTTTATCGATGCATACGGGCTTTTCTGGCTACACCTTTTGCGATCTAAGCTCTCAAATACGCGCGATCATGGCGCACTGGAAAGACCGCGGAGTGGTATTTGACGGCATCTACACGGGCTTTTTGGGCTCGGCGGCACAGATCGAGATTATGAGCGAGCTATTTGCGAGCTTCGGCGGCGCGGGCAAAACTATTTTGGTAGATCCTTGCATGGGCGATAACGGGGTGTTTTATCCTGGCTTTAACGAGGATTTTGCCCGTATGATGGCGCTTCTGTGCGCTCAAGCCGATGTCATTACGCCCAATATCACCGAGGCCTGCGCGATTACAGGCGTGCCGTACCGAGAGGATGCGGATAGGGATTTCATCATGGATCTGCTTGCAAGGCTTCGAGAGTTGGGCGCTAGGCAGGTTATTTTAAAGGGCATCGGCTACATTGCCGATCAGTGCGGGGTTTTCAGCTATGATGCGCGCACGGGCAGGACGAACGAGTATTTTCACGAGCTGCTGCCGGTTAAATTTAACGGTACCGGCGATATTTTCGCCGCCGTAGCCTTCGGCGCGATAATGCGCGGCAAGTCGCTGGAAACCGCGGTCCGTATCGCTGCGGATTTCGTCGTCAGCACGATCAAAGAGACGATGAGCGACGAGGAGCGCAACGGATACGAAGGGGTCGATTTCGAAGCAATAATTCCTGAGCTGGTGAGGAAAATCTAAGTTCTAGACGGATTTGGAACTCGCCGCGCGGACAGAGGATTTGTGGTAGAGCTTTAAAATTTTACCATAAAAAAATTTCTAAATTTTATCTACGATGTGGGATTTTAAAATTTTCAAAACTTATGTGTCGTGTGAGGCGTGGAATTCTATAGGCGATGTGGAATTTTAGAATTCATGCATTGCGCGGGCTTATAATTTTATCTCTTGCATAAAATCTTAAAATTTGCACCGACGTAAAGATGCGAAATTTGTCGGCTAGCGCTGAATTCTAAACGCAAGGCTACAGCGAATTTATCTGCTTGCGAGTTTGAGCTGCATTTTGAAATTTTGCACAAAATCTGCTTAAAATTTTATTCCCACAAGCCGTGCATTCATAAAGTATTCTCAAAATTTAGATTAAAATCCGTATTTAAATCCTATATTTATTTAAAATTTTAGCGATTATTAAAGAGGATGCTTGAAGAATTAAATAAAGATGGATATAAAATTAACGGCACTAAATTGCAATATCTGATAGCGAAAAATGAGATGATACGGAAAATTTTATGAGATACCAAGCATCAAGACGGTTACACTATAGCGGTTACTATAAGCGGCAGCGATACGAATAAGATAAATACTTACACAGAAAAAGAAGGATTGTAATAGCAAAGACGATTAGAATTTGAATGTGTAAAAAAAGCACTTAATTAAATTTTTCTAAGCATTTGGCGAGATTATATGATTTTAAAATTTAAATAAGACGGACGGTATAGTCGTGAAATTTAAATATGAGCGTCGGCGCAAAATAGCCGCGGAGTGGATCGGCTAGCTCCGCTAAAAGCGCTATATAAAGGGTAAATTTAAAACGGAGCTTTGCCGAATTAAATTTACCCGATTTGCCTCACTATAAAATTTATTCGCCTAGGAAGTATTTCAGATCCGCCTGTGCGTCGCCGCTGATTAGGCGAAGCCCGAAATTTTGCACTAAAAAGCCCAAAATTTCGTCGTTGAAAAACTCAGGCACCGTAGGGCCCACGTTGATATTCTTAACGCCAAGGCTAAACAGCGCAAGCAGGATGATGACCGCCTTTTGCTCCATCCACATCAGCACGATCGAGACCGGCAGGTCGTTTACCGCGATGCCCGTAGCCTCGCTAAGCGCCAGAGCGATCTTGACCGCGCCGTTGCTGTCGTTGCACTGGCCTAGATCGATATAGCGCGGAAGCTCGGTGCCGGGCACGGTTCCGAAATCCACGTCGTTGAAGCGGAATTTGCCGCAGCTGGAGGTCAAAATCACGCAGTCCTTCGGCAGGCTAAGCGCTAGCTCGCGGTAATACTCGCGTCCCTTGCCCGGCGCGTCGCAGCCCGCGATGACGAAAAAGCGGCGGATTTTGCCCGAGCCGATCGCGTCTAGAATTTGCGGCGCAAGGCTTAAAATCGTCTTATAGTGTCCGCCCGTCACCAGGCTCTCGTCGCTGTCCATGCTCACGTCGCCGCATGCAAGCGCGCACTCGATGAGCGGCGTAAAATCGTCGTTTTGGATATGTTTGATCCCGTCTGTGCCAGCGATAGAGTAGCCAAACAGCCTGTCTGCATAGCTACAGGACGAGCGAAGCGGTACGATGCAGTTCGTGGTCATCAAAATCGCGCCTTTAAATTCGTTGAAAAGCTTGGTCTGATCGAACCACGCCTTGCCGACGTTGCCCTTTAGGTGCGGATACTTGCGAAGCTGCGGATAGCCGTGCGCAGGAAGCATCTCGGAGTGAGTGTAGATATTGATGCCCTTGCCCTCGGTCGCTTTTAACAGCGCCTCAAGAGCGTGAAGGTTGTGTCCGCTGACCAAAATCGCCTTGCCCTCGACCTTGTTTTGGCTAACTTTAACCGGGGTCGGTACGCCGAATTTTGCGGTATGCGCCTCGCTTAAAATATCCATCATCTGCACGCCCGCGCTTCCGACGGCCATCAGCTGCGCGATATGCTCGTCAAAGTTAAAATTTGAGTTCGTCAGCGTAAAATACAGCGTGTCCGCCATAACGGTATCGACCGCGCTAGTATCGGCGCTGAGCTCACGGGCGTGGTGGCGGTAGGCGCTAAGGCCTTTAAGCCCGAAAACCATAGTGTCTTGAAGCAGGCTTAATGTGGAATTTTTGCCACAGGTACCGCGGTCTTGGCCCTTGGCGCCGCAGCCCTCGGGCGCGCTCATTTGGCACTGATGACAGAACATCTCTAGATTGTCGCTCATAGAAATCCTTTATAAAAAATTTAGTTGGTAATTTTAAGATTTTATTTAGGCAAAAAAATTGATTATAATCAATAAATGGCTAAATTTTATCAAATTTATTTACAAAATGAGAATTTTAAATTTTATAAAAGGTATTCTAGATTGGCTTAGAAAGCATAACGAGAAATTAGAATATCAAAAAATTTCTAGAATAAATTTTTATAAAACCAAGAAAACTTAAAGCTCTTTAAATATCGATAAAATCAGGGGTCTAAAGGAGTTTTTGAGTATATATGGCTCCGGATGCTGGATTCGAACCAGCGACCAAGCGGTTAACAGCCGCCTACTCTACCGCTGAGCTAATCCGGAACGCGTAGAATGGATGGTGCGGATGAAAGGACTTGAACCTTCATGCCGTGAGGCGCCAGATCCTAAGTCTGGTGTGTCTGCCAATTTCACCACATCCGCAAAAAAGAAAGCGCATATTAGCCAAAAAGCTCTTAATATGAGCTTAATATGGTACGCCCAAGAGGATTCGAACCTCTGGCCTACGGCTTAGAAGGCCGTTGCTCTATCCAACTGAGCTATGAGCGCAAAATATCAAATCAGTGGTACGCTCGAAAGGAGTCGAACCTTCAACCTACAGATCCGAAGTCTGTTGCTCTATCCAATTGAGCTACGAGCGCATAAAGTGGGGTGAGTTGTGGGAATCGAACCCACGACCCTCAGGACCACAATCTGATGCTCTAACCTACTGAGCTAAACTCACCACAATGGTCGGAGCGAAAGGATTCGAACCTTCGACCCTCTGGTCCCAAACCAGATGCGCTACCAGCCTGCGCTACGCTCCGTAGATTTTCGTGGATTGAATGAAAAGCGTATTATATATATTTTTTCTTAAATTCCGCTTTTTACGGCTTTAAATTTAATGAAATTTAGCAAGTCTCATCTGTTTTTCTAAATTTTTCAATAAAATTCGTATCAGCGCCAGTCCCTTCGTGCGGTGCGAAATTTCAAATTTCACCGCAGCGGGCAGCTCCCCGATCGTGCGGTCAAATCCGCGCGGAATAAACATAAAATCGTATCCGAATCCGTTTTGCCCCCGCTGCTGCGTTATCGCCGTGCCGTGCATGAAGCCGTGCGTACAAAACTCGCCCAGAGCGCATTTTAGCGCGATCGCCGCGGTGTAATGCGCAGGGCTCTCCTCTAGCCCCAGCGCGCGTAGGCTAGCGGCTAATTTCTCGCGATTGCTCGTATCTGTTGCACCCGCTCCGCTAAAGCGCGCCGAAAATATCCCCGGGGCTCCGCCTAGCGCATCCACGCAGATACCGCTATCATCGCTTAGCACAAAAAATTCGCTCTGCAAATTTTTACTTTTTAGCGCCTCATACACGGCGCGGGCCTTAATCAGCGCGTTTTGTTTGAAGCTCGTGCCGCACTCGTCGATCTCAAAAGGATCCAGCACCTCGCGGAGCGCACACACGTCGTATTCCGTGAAAAATTCTTTTATCTCTTTTACTTTATTTTTGTTGCTCGTCGCAAGTAAAATTTTCATCCTCGCTCCTTAAATTTAAGCCGCCATTTTACCCAAAATCAAAGAATTCGTTACGATTTTTGGCTATAATCGGCGCAAATTTCATATTATTTGAGGTCTAAGATTATGCTAAAAAGCGTCCTTCCGCTTAGTTTTATCATCGCTACGAGGTTTTTTGGATTATTTATTTTGCTGCCCGTGCTTAGCCTGTATTCATTGAGCTTACACGGCGCAAACGAAAGTCTAGTGGGGCTACTTTTTGGAATTTATGCGATTATGCAAGTGATTTTGCAAACGCCATTTGGAGTGCTAAGCGATAAGATCGGACGTAAAAGAACCCTTGCTATAGGGCTGGCGCTTTTTATCGTGGGCGCTTGCGTTTGCGCGGCGAGCGAGAGCATTTATACGATGATTTTTGGGCGCTTTTTGCAAGGCTGCGGTGCTGTAGGAGCCGTAGCTACCGCACTAATTAGCGATTTTACGCGAGAGGAAGAGCGCGGTAAGGCGATGGCGGTAATGGGCGCGATGATAGGCGTGAGCTTTGGCGTAGCAATGATTTTAAGCCCGCTTTTAAGCGCCAAATTTGGACTTGCCAGCCTATTTCATCTAAGTTCGGCGCTTACGCTTTTATGTTTGGTGCTGCTTTTTTTCGTAGTACCTACCGAACCGCATATCCGCTCCCTGCGCCAAAAGGTCCCGCTGGGCTCACTTTTGAGCGATAAAAATTTAATGCTTATGAATTTAACGAATTTTTTTCAAAAAGCTTTCATGGCGGCAGCGTTTTTTCTAATTCCAATTTTGCTCGTGCAAAAATTCGGACTTTCCAAAAGTGATTTGACTAAAATTTATGCTCTAGGCGCCATTTTCGGCTTTACTGCGATGGGTGCGAGCGGTGCTTTAGGCGAGAAACGCGCACTAGCTAAGCAAATTTTACTCATCGGCATCTGCTTTTTTATCGCTTCGTATTTGATTTTTGCGTTTGCTAGCGGGGCGAGCGCTTTCGTAGTGGGTGTGATGCTCTTTTTCGTGGGATTTAACGCGCATGAGCCCATTATGCAAAGCCTTGCGTCCAAATTTGCCAAAGTCGCTCAAAAAGGCGCCGCACTTGGGATTTTTAATTCGTTCGGATTTTTTGGCAGTTTTTTGGGCGGGCTATGTGGCGGTGCACTTTTTGGCAAAATCGGCATCGAAGCGCTAGGCATTGGCGTCGCGGTTTTGGGTGTGATCTGGCTTGTGCTACTTTCTAGGCTGAGCGATCCGAAACTTTTTAAGAATTTATACTTTCCTAAAGGCGGCGATTTTTCCGCACTACAGGGCGTCAAGGGTATTATTGAAATTTACGAGACCAATAGCGAACTTGTTGTGAAATTTAACTCGAAACTGATAAATGAAGATCAAATTTATAAAATCGTAGGAGGCAAATGATGGAATTTGAAAAATTTGAAAGCGCGATGGAGCGCTTCGCAAACACAGTGCAAAAGTCCTCGCGCATCGAAAAAGTCGCGATCACGCAGGCGCTAGGGCGTATTTTAGCAAGTGACGTCGCAGCGCCTTTTAGCACCCCGCGCCGCCCGACCGCCGCAATGGACGGCTACGCGCTAAAGGGCGCAGATCTAAGCGAGGGGGCAAAATTTAAGATCGTCGGCACGACGCCTGCAGGCAGGATGCCTGGCGCCGCGGCAAAGGCGGGCGAGTGCGTCAAAACCTTCACCGGCGGGCTAATGTGCGAGGGCAGCGACACGCTTCTGCCGATCGAAAACGTGCAGGTGCAAGCAGGCGAGATCGTCGTCACAAAGCCCGTTCCCGCAGGCTTTGCCGTGCGCGCGGCGGGCGAGAGCTACCGCGAGGGCGAGCTTTTACTTCGTGGCGGCACGAAGCTCGGCTTTTCGCAGATCGCGCTGCTAGCCGAGCTAGGGCTATTTCACATAAGCGTATTCGTCCGCCCAAAAGTAGCGATCCTTGCCACCGGCAGCGAGATCAAGGATCTGGGCGAGAGGCTCGAAAACGACGCTCAAATTTACAGTTCCAACCACATCGCGCTTGCAAATTTAGTAACGCAGCTAGGCTGCGAAGCGATGATAATGCCTCTAGTACGCGATGACGAAAAAGAGCTAGAAGGCGCGATCTTATCGGCTTTACAGAGCGCCGACATACTTCTAACCAGCGGCGGAGTGAGCGTCGGAGACTACGACTTCGTGCAAAGCACGCTGCAATCAAAATTTGAGCTCATCGTAAAGGGTGCGGCGATCAAACCGGGCCGCCACGTGCGCGTAGCCAAAACCGGCGAAAAATATATCTTCGCGTTCCCGGGCTTCCCGCTCTCGGCGCTTATTACGTGCATTTTGTTTCTGCGCGTATTTTTGCAAAGATCCTTCGGCGTGCGCGAAAATATGGAATTTAGCGCAATCTTAGATCACAACTACGTAAAAAAGACGCCGTGGCTAGAGTTTATGCCTGCGCTCTTGCAAAACAGAGAGGGGCGACTTTTTGTTAGTCTGCAAAGCAAAAAGCAAGGCTCCAGCGCGATTTTGAACAATTTAGACGACGATAGCGTCCTGCTCGTCGCGCCGCTAGAGGTCAAAGAG
>CAUSBF010000078.1:0-7895 GCA_963529595.1 uncultured Campylobacter sp. | reverse complement strand
CTGCGCGCTAGGGGTGAAACTATCGCCCATCGCGAGCTCGAAAACCATCTTTTGCGCCAGCACTGAGACTAGCACTGCAAAAAAAACCAGAAAAAAGCCGGGACCAAAACCGGGATTTAAAAGAACTAAAAAATCCACCGCGAGCTCTAAGACTGGCGAAACACCGGCAGGTGAGACATCCGCAGCATCTACTACTCCGCTTAATATCCCGCAGATCGTAAAAATGGACGATAATTCTTCGGTAAAATTTACGTCCGCAGACGACAAATCAGAAAAATAGAGGCCTAAATGAATAGATCACTTACGACACAGCGTTCGCCGCTAGATCACGTTTTAAGCGGCGCCATAGCGGGAGCGATCGGTGGTTGCGCCGTAGAGCTCGTTAAAGCTAAAGAAGGCAAAAGCAAATCTAAAGCGATTCGAGATGCGCTAGATATTGCGCTAAGCGGCGGTATCATCGGCGGCGGCGCGATTTACAGTGCAAATAAGCTCGTACAAGGCGAGTATCTACGCGCAGCGGCAGGCGTCGCAGTATGCGTAGGCGCGCTCATTGCGGGTAGAAATTTTATTCTTAAGGTAGGCAATGAGTAATCCCTATATCACAAAAAAAGATTTGAAAGAAATTCTAGACGATTACGATTTTGGTGACAACAAATATGCTAGCGGCTCTGCGGGCGGCTTTGCCGGCGATGATAAGCTCGGCGGTTGGGCAAAATGGATAAATGAGCGGGTAAATTCCGCACCTTTTAACGGCTCAGTTTCTGACAATGGCTCGGATAATAAAGATTCTACTGCTCAAAGCTCAAGTGATGTAAATTCTACTCAAGGCTCGCAAAATTCCGCTTTCGGTGGATTTTTTAATTCCATGGGTAGCAGACAAAACGCGAACGGCTTATTTGGTAGCAACTCATTTATCACAGGCATCGTTCTGGGGGCCGCGGCGACCTATTTTCTAACTGACGAAAACGCGCAAAAAAAGCTTTTTAAGCTCATCGCAAAGGGTACCGAGATGTTCCAGATGGGCATCGAAGAGATGAAGGAGCGCTTCGAAGACGCCAAGGCAGAGATGCAAGAGTAGTCGATGCAAAATTTTAAAATTTTACATGAGACTAAAACTAGACTGCGCATAAAGGTCGCGGGCTTTAAAGGACTCGATGCGAGCGCGCTGCAAAAAGCTGCTGCGAGGCTTGAGGGTGTAACGGAAGCTAGAT
The DNA here is from genome assembly GCA_963529595.1 of uncultured Campylobacter sp. GTDB lineage: Bacteria > Campylobacterota > Campylobacteria > Campylobacterales > Campylobacteraceae > Campylobacter_B. The sequence goes on along the minus strand of CAUSBF010000078.1, from coordinate 6,684 downwards.
TTAACGCTAAAATCGGCTCTTTGATCCTTAAGCTTGACGCGGGTGCGAATAGGGCAGGAATTCTAAAGCAACTTGAAGTTTTAAATTTAAGCGAGCTAAAATCAATTATCCCCGCTAACCATAAAAATTTACCGAGCAAAAACGAATTTATCTTAGCGCTTCTTGCGTTGGGGGGAAATTTAATCTTTCGCACTTCGCCTTTAACGCGTGCATTTAGCATCGTAGCGTGCATGCCTATTTTAAAAGAGGGCATTAAAGAAAGCTTTCGTCACGGGCTTACTTCAAAGGGCTTGGAAGCTGCCGCTGTTGGGATTTCGCTCGCGCGCGGCGATGTATTTGCTGCAAACAGCACCAACGCTATGCTTGCTCTTGGCGAATATATGGAGGAGAGCACCGTTTATAAAAGTGACGATCTAATACGCGAGCTCGCCCGCCCAGACATCACCGAGGCGTGGGTCGAGATAGATCAAAACGGCAAAAAAACCGAAGTCAAAATCGCCACTTCTAAGCTAAAAGTAGGCGATATCGTAGTCGTGGGTGCAGGCGATATCATAGCCGTGGATGGGCACGTCGTAAGCGGCGAAGCGATGATAAATCAAGCTAATATGACGGGCGAATCGGTCGCGGTGAAAAAATCTCGCGGCGATAGCGTGCTAAGCGGCACGATCGTGGAGGAGGGCAGGATCCGTATCTGGGCAGAAAACGTCGGCGAAAACACCTCCACGCAGCGCATCAAGCATTACATCACGGCATCTCTTAACGAGCGCTCCAGCATCGGCATGCATACGACTCACTTAGCCGACAAGCTCGTTCCGGTAACCTTCGGGCTTGCGGGCGTGTCCTATCTGATAAATCGAAATTTTATGAGCGTAGCTTCGGTGCTGCAGGCAGACTACTCGTGCGCGCTTAAGCTGCCTACGCCGGTTGCTTTTAAGTCGAGCATCTCGAAGGCGGGCAAGAACGGGATTTTGATCAAAGGCGCCAAGGCTCTTGAGTCGCTTGCGAGCGCCGACACCTTCGTATTTGATAAGACGGGCACGTTTACGTACGGCAACTTGGAGGTCGCCGAGATCATATCGTTTGACGAGCGCTTTAGCAAAAACGATATTTTAAATTTAACCGCAAGCGCCGAGGAGCATTACTTTCATCCCGTAGCCGAGGCGATCGTGGATGCGGCTAAAAAGCACGGCTTTATCCACAAGCACCACGACGAGGTGGAATTCGTCGTCGCTCACGGCGTAAAGACCAGCATCGAGGGCAAAAAGCTCATCATCGGCTCGCGCCACTTCCTGGAGGATGACGAGATGATCTCGTTTGCGGCGCATGAGCAGACCATCGATCTTGCGATGCAAAAGGGGCTCGCGCTGCTTTACATCGCATTTGACGGCAGACTTTTGGGGCTCATCGGACTTAGAGACGAGGTGCGCGCAAACGCCCGTGCCGTCATTACTAGGCTTCGCGAGCTAGGCGCTAAACAGATCGTCATGCTAAGCGGCGACGTGAGCTCAAAAGCCCGCGCCGTAGCCAAAAAGCTCGGCGTAGATCGTTATTACGGCGAGCTGCTGCCGACGCAAAAGACCGAAATTTTAGAACAGCTGAAAGCCGAGGGGCGAAAGGTGGTCTTCGTGGGCGACGGCATAAACGATGCGCCGAGCCTGATGAAGGCGGACATCGGCATCAGCATGCTAAACGGCGCCGAGATCGCCAAGGCTTCCGCGCAGATTGGGCTTTTGAAAAACGATATCGAGGGCGTCGCGCAGGTAAAGGCGCTGGCCAACGACACCCTGCGGCTCGTAAATCGAAATTTCAACGCCACCGTGGGGATAAATTCGATCATTTTATTTTTGGCGACCTTCGGCGCGTTAAGCCCCGTAGCTACGGCACTGCTGCACAACGGCACGACGATTGGGCTACTACTAAATTCCATTAAAGGGGTAAAATTTGAGCATTGAAGATAAAATTTTGGATCTAAATTTTCAGCGCAAAGCGGCTAAAACGGCACTGGGAGTGAGTATGGGCATCACGGCTCTAACCGCGCTAAATATGAACTCGCGCATGTCGCAGCTGCATAAATTTTCCGGCATAGTTATGCTAGGATGCGCGATCTGGCACGCTAGCCTTTACGGCTCGCCGTACAGCGAGTTTTTGCAAAATAGAAAAGCAAAGAGCAGGGGCAGAAAGAGATCTGAAGCGAATTTAACCTTGCAAAATTTATCGGACGGCAAAAGCGTGTCCGCAAAAAGCGCGCCGGCAAAAAGAAAGCCTCGCGCGCGTAAAAGCCGCCTAGCGGCATAGCGCGTCGCGGCTTTAAAGTGCAAAGATAAACTCTAAAGCCGCTAAATTTCTTTAGACGCAGCCGTCGAATGAAACGTCGTAAGCGATAAAATCTGCGCCGTTTGCGGCTAAATTTGCTATCAATAATCTCACTTCGTAAATTTAATCGAATTTGTATTTTCAAATTTTGTGGTCATAGTTTCGCTTGCAAATTTTACGTTTTGCAGTTGCGGCGACTCCGCTACTTAAATTTTAATCCGCAAACGCATCATAATATCCTTTAAATTTTTTCACCCGCCTTTACCTGCCGCAAATTTAAATTTCGCTACAATCGCTTTTTAAAATTTTGCGCCGAGTGCGCGCAAGAAGCTAAATTTAAAGGATCAAGATGGATTTTCAAATAGACGCCGCGGACGGCGCGGCGCGCGCCTGCACGATCCGCACGGCGCATAGCACGATCCGCACCCCCGTTTTTATGCCGGTCGGCACCGTGGGCGCGGTCAAGGCGCTCGATGCGACGGACATAGCGCAACTTTTAGACGCACAGATCATCCTCGCCAACACCTATCACATGTATCTGCGCCCGGGCTCGCGGGTAGTGGCGGAATTCGGCGGGCTACACGGATTTACGAAATTCCCTCGCTCATTTTTGACCGACAGCGGCGGCTTTCAGGCCTTCAGCTTGCGCGCAAACACCAAAAACGACGATGGCGGCATAAAATTTAAAAGCCACATCGACGGCAGCACGCATTATTTCACGCCGCGCTCAGTGCTCGATACGCAGTATGAGCTAAACTCCGATATTATGATGATTTTGGACGATTTGGTGGAGCTGCCGCGCGAGCCTGCCGCATTGAGCTGCGATGATAGATCGCGGCTTAAAAAGCGTATCGATCTAAGCGTCGCGCGCACGATAAAATGGGCTCGCGAGGCGATAGATTATCACGAGGCCATGAAATCTCGCGGCCTGCACGCGCATCAAAATATCTTCGGCATCATCCAGGGCGGTACCGACCCGCAGGCGCGCAAATTTTGCGCCGAAGCGCTGTGCGAGATGAGCTTTGACGGGCTTGCGATCGGAGGGCTCAGCGTCGGCGAGAAAAACGAGCTGATGTACGACACGGTAGAGGCTATGATGCCATACGTCGATGCGGCGCGCCCTCGATATTTGATGGGGGTCGGTACGCCCGAGGATCTCGTCGAAAACGTCGCTCGCGGCGTAGATATGTTCGACTGCGTGATGCCCACGCGCAACGCCCGCAACGGTACGCTATTTGCGAGCTTCGGCAAGATTAGCATCAAAAACGCGGGCTTTATCAGCGATCACGATCCGATCGATCCGCACTGCGACTGCTACACGTGCAAGCGCTTCAGCCGCGGATACTTAAATCATCTATTTCGCGCGCGCGAACTTAGCTTTTACCGCCTCGCTAGCATTCACAATCTACACTTCTACCTGCGCCTTGCCGCAGATATGAGAGAGGCGATAATGTGCGGGCGGTTTGCTGAGTTTAGGCGGGAATTCTACGCTGCACGAAACGGGGCGCGAGATTAAATTTCAGCAGTCGAGGGCACGGAATTTAGCGCGGTAGTTAAATTTTACGCTATGGTGGCGGCGGGGCGGAATTTTAATACGGCGCGCGGGCGGCTAAATTTAAATGCGACAAAATTTGGCGATGAAATTTAATTAGCTGCGGTGGCGTGGAGCTTGTAGCTTAAAATTTGATTTAAATCCGCGCTTAGACTTTGGTATCAATTAGAGTTTTATTTTGGCAAAATTTTATTATGATAGAGCTATGTCTTGGAATTTCGCCGTAGAATGCGATGTGAAATTTGGCTTTGAATTTTGCGCTGAATTGCGTGGATAAAATTCTACGTCGATATGTGCTGAGCGCGCGAGATTTAAAGATGGAATTTAGCGGTAGGATTTTACAGACGCGATGTTAAATTGCCACGGCTTCAAATAAAAGGGGGACATTGCATCGAAATTTCGCAGGCGCTGGTATTTTTGTAAGCCGTGCGTTACGCGTATAAAAGACATATATTGCTTTAGGGCGTGCGATCTGCGCCTACAATTGCGGAATTTTATTGTGATAAAATTTTAATGCGGTAGAATTTTACTTTGATAAAGTTCAAATCCCCGCTAAATTCTGTCTTCGTGCTAAATTTTGCGATGAAATTTTGAGTGGAATTCTATCGTAGTAAAATTTCATCATAGCGAGATTTGCAGCAAAATTTTGTAAAATTATTTTTTGATCCGCCTTAGCATACAAAATCCAAGGAAATAAAGCGGCGACATAACGATAAAAATTATGATGTATCTCCATGCCGTGCTCGCAAAAAATAGCCCCGTAAGCTCCATAAATTTTATCGATGCACCAGTATAGCGGTCGCCGATGCCGATGGAAATAATAGCCGCGAACTCCACAAGCAGCGCAGGAGCAAATAGGATCGAGCCTGCAGTTTTGAAAAACATAAATGCAAAAGCCTTGAACTTATAATAAAACGAAATTAGCCCAAATCCGATCACGCCGCAGATGAAAATCTGCTCGAACTCATCCAGCCCCAGGCTCTTATCCTGCAGGATCGTAGAGATGACGCACAGGATGATAAAGACGTTGTAATTCGCCATTTGACGCATTGGGTATTGATCGTGCGTCGCTATGGAGAGTAGGTTTATCGCGCGGTTAAGCGGCAGCAGATAAAATAGCGCAAAACTAAGGAAAATCAGCAGATCCATTACCATATAAACCGTATCTTGATTAACGTAAGCTTCGATCTGCGAAAAAGATAGAAATATGCTTGCGATTTGCGAGCGGAATATCAAAATAATGACTATTGGCGCTATGGGCAGGATTATGGATTTAAGCCCTTCCTTGCGGATAGATGAAGTATAAATTTTACTCTCGACGCTTTGCGTAGTGCGCAGATCGTCGGTTTGGACGAACTCAAATCCAAAGAATTTCGGTTTTTTTGCACTCGTAGGCTTGGCTTTGCGGTTAAATTTAAATTTATTAAATTTTTTTGCGACCTTCGTTTCTTTTACGGCAGATATATCGTTTGCGATATTTTCGGTAGAGCTTTGAATAAATGGCGCTTCGGATACATTGTTTTCTGCAGAATTCTTATCGCCAAAAATTTCATCGTTTTGCTTTGCAGATTCTTTTGGCTGTGGGGTTACTTTTTGCGCTACGCGGTCTTTGGATTTGGAGCCCTCGACGCGCTTTATATTTATCGCGCTGGATGCTAGCGTGTCGAAGCTTACCTCATCGCCGTCGGTTAGGCTAGGATCGCGCTCGCCCAGCATTTCGTAGCTATACTCGACCCCGCCCGTGGCGACTATGACATTTTCACCTCTAATAAATCCGATAAGTCTCATATACTAACATTCCCCGATTTTTTAATGAGAAATATTAGTCAAAATGAACTTAAAAAACGATTATTCTACGGTGACGCTTTTGGCTAAATTTCGCGGCATATCCACGTCATTGCCAAGTCTGACGGAGATTTCAAGAGCTAGAATTTGTAAAATTATCATCATCTCAAAAAACTCGCTCATCGCGTGGCTCTGCTCGCTTGTTTTGATAAAATCATCCGCGATCTCGGGCTCTTCCGGACTGATAGCTAAAATATACGCATCGCGCGCAGCAAGCTCTTCGACATTGCTTTTCGTTTTTTCGTAGAGCAAATGCTTTGGCATCAGCGCAACCGTAAAGAGATTAGAATCCGCAAGCGCGATAGGTCCGTGCTTCATCTCGCCGCTCGGATAGCCCTCCGCGTGTAGATAAGAGATCTCTTTGAGCTTGAGCGCGCCCTCAAGAGCGAGCGGATAGAAAATGTCGCGACCGATAAAGAAAAAGCCGTGTCCGTGCAGATAGTGCTTACTCATGCGGTAAATTTTATCCTGCAAGCCGTCCTTAATCTTTAAAATTTGCGGGATATGAAGCATCGCTGAAATTTCAGCGGAATTTATGCGCGCCGAGATGACTTCGCGCAGATTTGCAAGATATACTACAAACATCCATAACACCATTACCTGTGTCGCAAAAGCTTTCGTGGAGGCTACTCCCTTTTCGATGCCGGCGCGGGTGAGGATCACGCTGCCCGCCATGCGCACGATTGAGCTGTTATCGACATTGCATATCGCAAGCGTTCTAAGACCGGCTTTTTTAGCGATATGCAGCGCCTCTAAGGTGTCGGCGGTCTCTCCGCTTTGCGAAATAACGATGAAAAGGGCGTTTTTATTCAAAAATGGCTCCTTGTAGCGGAATTCGCTGGCAACCTCTACTTTTGTGCGGATTTTAGCGATGCGCTCGAAAAGATACGAGCTTACGAGCGCGGCGTGATAGCTTGTGCCGCAGGCGCATAACACGACCTCGTCGATGCCCTCAAACAGCGCCGCATCAAGCT
>CAUSBF010000077.1:0-7902 GCA_963529595.1 uncultured Campylobacter sp. | reverse complement strand
TTTTAATAGAATTTTGAAATTATATTACGCTCCGTTTTATTTCAAAGCACGATTAAATTTTTATGAAATTTTAATGTTAATTTATCGGTATATTATATTAATTTAATGCAATGAAAATCTATATTAAAATTTATCAAAAACTCGCTGTCCTGATAAAATTTAAGCCACTAAATTTAAAATTTATAAAATTATTATCTTATATCTGAAATCTATGTAGAAAAAACTTTGATTTTAATCTAGACTAAGCTGTTTTTTTATGCTATTATTCAAAATCTTAGTAGAAATTAATTCTAAACGAAAGGTTAATCTCATGGATAGACGAGACTTTATAAAAAGCTCTGCAGCAGCGGCTGCCTGTAGCGTTGCGGGCATCAGTTTGCCTAGCAATCTTAGTGCTGCGGACGAAGCCGAAAAAGGCTGGCGCTGGGACAAGGCGGCCTGTCGCTTCTGCGGCACCGGCTGTGGCATCATGGTAGCCACTAAAGACGGCAAGATCGTAGCAGTCAAAGGCGATCCGTTAGCGCCTGTAAATCGCGGTCTAAACTGCATCAAAGGCTATTTCAACGCCAAGATCATGTACGGCGCAGATCGCATTACCAAGCCTCTTTTACGCGTAAATTCCAAAGGCGAATTCGACAAAAAGGGAAAATTTATCGAGATCAGCTGGCAACGAGCGTTCGACGAAATGGAGAAGCATTTTAGGCGAGCCTATAACGAAGGCGGTCCCGAGGGCTTTGCCGTACTTGGTAGCGGTCAATACACGATCCCGGAAGGTTACGCCGCAGCAAAGCTAGTAAAGGCGGGCTTTCGCTCCAATAATCTCGATCCTAATGCTCGCCAGTGCATGGCCAGCGCCGTCGTAGGTTTTATGCAAACCTTCGGTATCGACGAGCCTGCGGGTGTTTTCGACGATATCGAGCTAACCGATACCATCATCGCTTGGGGCGCGAATATGGCTGAGATGCACCCTATCCTTTGGTCTCGCGTCTCCGACCATAAGCTTCGCAACCCGGACCGCGTAAAAGTTATAAATCTCTCGACATACTCTAGCCGCACTTCAAACATCGCCGATATTGAAATTATATTCCGTCCGAATACCGATTTGGCGATATGGAACTACATAGCGCGAGAGATCGTTTATAACCATCCCGAGATGATAGACGAAAAATTCATTAAAGAGCACTGCGTATTCGCTACCGGTCCAGTAGATATCGGCTACGGCTTGCGAGAAGATATAAATCATAAAAAATACCGCAAGACCGAGCTCGATACTGCAGCCAAGCAAAAATCCAAAATTTTAAGCAAATCCGAGGGCGTTACCTTAGCATATCTGGGTATGAAAGAGGGCGACGTACTCGAAAACAAACACTCTGACAAATCAGATGCTCACTGGCTCATAAGCTTCGAAGAATTTAAAAAAGCGCTGGAGCCCTACACGTTAGAATTTGTAGCGCCTTTGGCTAAGGGCGATGAAAGTGAGGATTTAGAGGCGTTTAAGACCAAGCTAAAGCAGCTGGCAGATTTTTATATAGAAAAAGATCGCAAAGTAGTAAGCTTTTGGACGATGGGCTTTAATCAGCACTCAAGAGGAACTTGGGTCAATGAGCAAAGTTACATGGTACATTTCCTTCTCGGCAAGCAAGCTAAGCCTGGCTGCGGAGCGTTTTCGCTTACCGGTCAGCCTAGCGCTTGCGGCACGGCTAGAGAGGTGGGCACGTTTTCTCACCGCCTACCTGCCGATATGGTCGTGGCAAATCCGGCACACAGAAAGGTTTCCGAAAAAATTTGGAAACTCCCCGAGGGCACGATAAATCCAAAACCGGGTGCGCACTACGTGCAGGCTCTGCGCAATCTCGAAGACGGCAAGATAAAATGGATATGGGTACAGGTCAATAACCCGTGGCAGCAGATCGCCAACGCAAACCACTGGATCGCCGCGGCGCGCGAGATGGACAACTTCATCGTAGTAAGCGAGCCATATCCGGGGCTAAGCGCGAAGGTAGCCGATCTAATCCTACCAACCGCAATGATCTACGAAAAATGGGGCGCATACGGCAATGCCGAGCGCAGAACTCAGTGGTGGAGACAGCAGGTCCTTCCGGTGGGCGATGCGATGAGCGATACGTGGCAGATGCTAGAGTTTTCCAAGCGCTTCAAGCTCAAGGATTTCTGGGGCGAGGTTAAAGTAAATGATAAGCTTACGTTACCAAGTGTCTTAGATAAAATTTCAGAATTCGGCTATACGCCAGAGACTACACTATTTGAAGTGCTCTTTGCAAACAAAGACGCTCAGGCTTTCGCTTCAAAAGATCCGATTATGGCAAGCTTCGATAACTCTGAAGTAAACGGCGACTCACGCGGCGTAATCGGCAGCGACAGCAAAGAATTTAAAGGCTATGGCTTTTTCATCCAAAAATATCTTTGGGAGGAGTACCGAAAATTCGGCACCGGTCACGGACACGACCTAGCCGATTTCGACACCTATCACCGAGTGCGCGGTCTTAGATGGCCGGTCGTAGACGGCAAAGAAACACTTTGGCGCTTTAACGCCCAATACGATCCTTATGCTAAAAAAGCGGCTCCGGATAGTGACTTTGCCTTTTATGGCAACGCCAAAGCGGCGCTTCCTAGTGGCGATCTGAAATCCGCTACTTCAGGCGAAGAAAAAACAAGCCTTGCCAATAAAGCTAAAATTTTCTTCCGTCCATATATGGATCCTGTAGAAGTGCCAAGCGAGGAGTATCCTTTCTGGCTATGTACGGGTCGCGTGCTGGAGCACTGGCATACGGGCACTATGACTATGCGCGTGCCGGAGCTTTATCGCGCCGTACCGGAAGCAAGATGCTATATGAACGAAGCCGATGGCGCCAAAATCGGCGTACAACAAAACGAGATCGTCTGGATCGAGTCGCGCCGCGGCAAAGTCAAAGCGCGCGTGGACTTCCACGGACGTAACGTTCCGCCGAAAGGGCTTATTTTCGTGCCGTTTTTTGACGAGAAAGTTTATATCAACCGCGTCACGCTCGATCATACCTGTCCGCTTTCAAAAGAGACCGACTACAAAAAATGCGCGGTTAAAATTTACAAGGCGTAAATTATGGATAGGCGTGAGGTCTTAGGCATTCTTTCTTTAGCTGCGGGCGTAGGCATTCTGGGGCTCGGAGTCGCAAACTCCAGCGAGCACGCCAAACTCCGCCCGCCCGGAGCTATAAGCGAGAAAGAATTTCTTAGCAAATGCCTAAGGTGCGGACTTTGTGTCGAGGCATGCCCATTTGATACGCTTAAGCTTGCGAGCTTTTGCGATCACGCTATTGCAAACGGCACGCCGTTTTTTATCCCGCGCGAAATTCCGTGCTATATGTGCGACGACATACCTTGCGTCACGGCCTGTCCTAGCGACGCACTAGATAAAAGCTTGGTAAGCGAAGACTCCAAGCTTAACGTGCGTCTATCCAAGATGGGCGTTGCGGTCATAGATACCGAGCATTGCATCGCTTATGCGGGTATCCAATGCGATGCGTGCGTGCGAAGCTGCCCCGTGATGGATAAGGCGCTCAGGATCGATTACCGTCACAACAACCGCACCGAAAAGCACGCCCTGCTCGTGCCCGTCGTAGATAGCGATTACTGCACGGGTTGCGGCAAATGCGAGCATGCCTGCGTCACGAAAAAGGCGGCTATCAGCGTCGTGGAGCGCGAGCGCGTCATAGGAATTTCCAGCGACAACTACGTCAAAGGCTGGATCAAGGGCGACGACGCGAAGCTAAAGGACGCAGACACCAAAATCAAGCTCGATCCGCAAAAAAGCAGGGACTACTTAAACGAGGACGATCTAATGGAGGGGGCTAGACAATGAAATACACTATTTTAAGGCGTTTAAGCCAAATTTCTATTCTAGTCTTTTTTATTTTAGGAAATAATTTCGCCTTCAAAGCCGCGAGCGAAAACGGAATTTTATCCGGAATTCTAAAAGGCAATCTAAGCTCGTCGAAACTTTTCGGTACGATTAATCTAAGCGATCCGTTTGCGACGGCGCAGATGCTGCTAGCTAGCTTTTCTTTGGGCGCTACGGCGGTTATCGGAGCGCTTATCGTAGGAGCATTTTATGCGCTCATAGCGCCGCGATTATATTGCTCATGGGTCTGCCCGATAAATTTACTAACCGATCTTGCCGCGTGGCTTCGTAAAAAATTTGGCGTGCACACCAAATTTTTAAACGTAAATCGCAAGGCTCGCTACGTCCTAGCGGTGCTAGCGCTCATTTGCAGCGGAGCTTTCGGCTTTGCGGCGTTTGAGAGCGTAAGCTTTATCTCGCTTTTCGCGCGCGCCGTCATATCGCTGAGTGCTAGTGCGTTTGCAATCGCACTACTGATCGTAGTTTTTGAAATTTTTGCAGGCGATCGCACTATCTGCTCGCGACTATGCCCGCTCGGCGGATTTTGGGCTGTGCTTAGCTATTTTAGCGTCATTCGCGTTCGCCACGAGGTTGATAAATGCACGATGTGCGGCAAATGCAAAATGGTCTGCCCCGAAGTTCAGGTGCTTAAGATGGTCGGGCGCGAAAACGGGCGCGTTAGCAGCGAGTGTATCAGCTGCGGGCGCTGCATCGACGTATGCAACGACGATGCGTTAAATTTTAGTATATTAGGAGTGAAAAAATGAAAAAAATGGTTTTAGGCTTGGCTCTTACGTGCTGTGCGGCGCTATTTGCCGCAGACAAAACGGCTTCTATAGACGCCGACAGCTTGGGCTTTATAAAAAGCGTGGACGAATCGGTGCAAAATAAAAATTCCCTGCCCGATTTCAAATATAGCGAGGACGCTCCAGGCGCTGCTTCGAAAATCGAGCGCAGCTTCGAAAACGCTCCGCCGCTCATACCGCACAGCTTAGAGGGGCTCGTGCCGATCACAAAGGATAACAATATGTGCGTAACCTGCCATATGCCCGATGTCGCTAAGGATGTAGGCTCTACCCCGATTCCAAAAAGCCACTTGGTAGACTTTCGCACAGGCGCGGATCTAAACGGCACGCTAGCCGAGCAGCGATTCAACTGCACTCAATGCCACGTACCGCAAGCCCAAACCAATCCGCTAGTGAAAAATAATTTTAAGGCTGATTTTAGCAGGTTTAGCGACGCAAATTCCACTTCTAATCTCATAGATACGCTAAATCAAGGCGCCGAGGTTGAGTAGGAGCGCACGATGAAATTTTTACCACCGCTGCTACTTTGCGCCTGCTTCATCTATGCCGGCAACGGCGTTGCAATACCTAGTGACGCTGTGGGCATAGATGCGCCTGCAAAGATCAAACACGCTAGATTCATACTAGAGCTTGACGCAAATGTCGCGGTGCTAAAAAATCTAAACGGCGAAATTTACGCAGGGCTTGACAACGGCAAGCTCTATAAAATTACCATTAACTCTGCGGAGAATTCCGCGCGAAATTCTGCAACCGGACAAAATTTTGTAGATCAAAATTCCGCCTCAAGCACAAATTCCAATGCGGCGCAGAATTTCAATGCAAAAGCGAGCGTAAATTCCACGGGAGATTCCACTGCGAATTCCGCTGCCGTAAATTCTTTAGCAAATTCAACCGCAGCAAATTCTACGAAGCAAAATTCTGCTGAAAATTCTACGGCATTAAATTCCGCCTCGAGCGCAATCTCCAAGACGCTAATTTTCGCCCTGCCCTCGTCCAAAAATTACCTAGACGAGCCGATGGGCGCTACCATATTCGACGTCGATAAACTAGGCGAAAAATACGCATTTTTGTATAACGGCGACGCGTTTGAAAAGATGCTGGGCGTGTTTGCAGGCGGCAATATTACGCACTATAAATTGCCGATGACGGGGATCAAAAACGTCTATTTCTACGACGAAAACACCGTGATTTTACTAGGTCTTGGCAGCGAAATTTTATACTTCGACCTGTCTAGCGGCAAGGTAAGCTTTGAGCAAAAGCTCACCATCGCGTCTTTGGGCGGCAGCGCCTACGACCGCGCTAGCGGGACGCTACTAATCTCATGCGAAGGCGGCATCGTATTTTATTTCGACGCGAAAGCGAAAAAGCTTATGAGCCAAAAATCCCTGCACAAGGACGGGATCTACTCCGTAGCGCTGCTTGGCGATCGTATGATGAGCGGCTCGAACGACAAGGAAAGATCGTGCTACTACGAAAACGGCGATTTCGCTAAATTTTATAACGCCCATTTTGCAGTTTTTGCCGTGGCGCTAAGCCCAGAGCTGGGCGCTTTTACCGTTGGTAACGGCGTACGTGTAATTGATAAAGCAGGCGAGATCGTCCGCAACATCGAGCTAGGTAACGATATCATCAACTATCTGCTTTTCGAAGGAGATTATCTTGTGGGCTCGGGGTACAATAGATATATCTACTTTTGGGGGCTAAAATGAATATTTCAAGCGTCGTGATCTATCTAGGCGCAAATACCGACGTAGCAGCGTTTCGCAAGCAGCTGCAAAGCATAAGTGGCTGCGAGTTCGTCGCGTGCAAGGACGGCAAGGCGGTAGCCACGATTAGCGCGGAGAGCTTCGAGGACGAGATCGCCGCATTTCGCGCGATAGAGGCCATAGAGGGCGTAAGCGAGGCGATGATGATCTACTCATACTCCGATCTGGACGCAGATATCGCCGCGGCAAACTCCGACAACGGCGAGCAGATAATGCGCGAGCTGGACGAAAAAGACCCGAGCCAGATCAAATACGGCGGCAAGGTGCGGGTCTAACCGCCGCCGCTCTATTGGTACTTTTCGCTTAAATTTTATTATTTTTGGCAGCCTCTGCATTACTCGGTAAAATTTTTTGTATAAATTTTATCCGCACCCACGGAATTTGAAATTTTTTCCAACTCATCTTTGCAGCTTCTAGCCTGTTTTTGTATCTCTAGCCCGACGCCGCTTTTGCGCTCCTAGCCGACTTCTATGCTTTTGATCCGCCGCATTGCATTCGTCTGTGAAATTCTAATCTGCAGTTAAGCCCCGCGACGATGTGGAATTTTAAAAAGCGACTGGTAGATAAATTTATAGAATTTCTACGCAGTGCGATGCCTCGCGCCGCATAAAAAACATGCCGCACCAAAATCAGACGCCGCAAAAAATACCGTGACCGCCGTCTGGCGCCGCAGCCTATAGCCGCCGCGACGCCCCGCCTGCTTGGGATGCGCTATAAAAATACGGCAACCGGGGCGCCGACCGCCAGCAGAAACTACTTCCGTGCGCAGCTTGAGATGCGCCGCAGTAAAACATCGAGCTAACTCGGCCGCCGTCAAATACGCTAAATTTATCGCGACATTTACTCCCTAGTATCGCAGCCCTTCGTTAGGCGCACGGTCCTTGCGGCGCAGATAAGAAATTTTTAAATTTCAAAACAAGAGCATAAATTTTAAAATTCCTAGGCGTAGAAATTCCGCGCCGAAGCCAAATTTTAAAATCTATACTGCGGGCACTCAAAGAGAGTTAGCGGTGCGCCGAAATTAAAATTTGCCTTTAAATTTAAAGCCTTTAGGCTCGCGCAAGAGCGCGAACGGACAAAAAGCCGCCAGGACGAAAAAGCCGCCAGGACATGTTAGGCATTGCGCTTTACGGGCGACATTTTCATAAATTTAAAAGCACCCAGCGGCGCAAGCCCTACTCGAATTCTATCTTTTTTAGATAATCGTATAAATTTAACACCGCGATAAATAGCGTTAAAATCGCGGGCCCCAGGATCACGCCCCAGAACCCGAACGTGCTGATGCCCGAAAGCATCGAGAAGAAGATCAGCATCTCGTTGATGTTTGCGGGGTTTTCAACTAGGCGCGAGTTGATAAATTTTATCACGAGCGGCTTTACGAAGCTGTCCGCGAGCGTCGAGATCAGTATCACGCAATACGCCATTATCACGATCG
>CAUSBF010000076.1:0-8099 GCA_963529595.1 uncultured Campylobacter sp. | reverse complement strand
AATACAAACTCCTACGCCCGCCAGGATATGCGCATTCCGCCGAGACAGGGTTTGAAAATTTACAATTACGATACGAACGAAACGTCGCTAAATTCCGTCAAAATTTCGTTTTGGGAGGAATTTGCGCCGCCGAGTAGCGAGGCGAATGCGAGAAAAATTTTAAAAAGCGAGCTTATCTCAAGTCTTATTTCTACGATTTACGAGCGAGCGAAGGCTAGCGAAGGCGCGCTGCTGCGCGTTAATTTTTCCAGATCGAATTTGCAGTTTCAAAAAACGATCTATAACTTCGACGTCGCCGTTTTGGGCGGAGATTTTGACGGCGCGATCTCGCAGGCGCTCGAGCTAATCAAAGGCTTGCGAGATAACGGCTTTGACGCGCGCGATTTTGCCCTTGCGAAGGATGCTTTGATCAGCTCGCGGCACAGCGCCTTTGAGCGCAAAAAAAGCGCAAATTCCGCGTTTTTTGCAAGAGAGATTCTTCATGCCGTAAAATCAGGAGCCGTCCTGCCTAGCGCCGCAAAACAGCGGGATTTGGAGGTAAAGCTGCTGCGCGAGATCAGCCTGGAGGAGCTAAATTTAGAATTTAAGCGCCTGACGGATCTGGGCGAGGTGCACGCAAGCGTCTTTAGCGGCTCCGGATATAATCTGGACGAGGCTAAATTTAAAAAGCTGCAAAGCGGCGCCAGAGCGATAAATACGCATGCCGCGCATAAAAAGCTGCCGGATAGTTTGGTTTCTAAAAATCTGCCTGAGGGCAAAATTTTAAGCAAAAGCTTTGAGCCGCGATTTAAATTTTATACCTACCTGCTTGAAAATAACGCGACCGTGATCTTAAAGCCGCTTAAGACGCGCAAGGATTTTATCTCGTTTGCCGCGGTAAGCAGAGGCGGAACGTCCAATCTGGCGCACCCGGGGCTCGGCAGTTTTGCCGCGATGCTTGCAAACGAAAGCGGTGCGGGCGAGTTTAACGATTATGAAATTTCGCAAATTTTAAGCGGGCGGCAGGTGAATTACCGCAAAAATATCTCCGCATTCTCTCACGGATTTTACGGAAGCTGCGGCTCGCAGGATCTAAAATGGCTGCTGGAAGCGATAAACTTAGAGCTTAGCTCTCCGCGCACTGACGAGAAGGCGCTGGAAAATTTAAAGATCAAATCGCTCGACGAGCTTGCGCGAAACGAGAAGCTACCCGGGTATAAATTTAGCAGGGAATTTAGCGAGTTTTTTTACGGCGGCAATGCGCGAATGCGCCCTCTAAGCGCCGCGCAGATCAAAGCGCTTAACGCGGAGGAGCTAAAAAAGATCGTCTATGATAAATTTAGCAATGCCGCATCTTACACCTTCGTACTTAGCGGCGATTTTGAGTTAAAAGACGCTGAAGTCCTCATAAAAAAGTATCTGGCAAACCTGCCTGCTCGTGGCGAACGCGAGGATTTTAAAGACGACGGAATTCGCAGCTTAAGCGGACGGCACGTTTTTATGCGCAACTATCAAAACTCCCCTAGAAGCGACGTCGCGCTTACCGCGATAAACAGATCCGCTCCATACTCGCTTGAAAATGCAATTAAAATTTCAGCCCTAGCTTCGGTGCTTCAGGAAGCACTTAGAGAGCGCATCAGAGAGGACGAGGGGCGCACTTACGGCTTTTCGGTCGCTTCGAGTCTAAGCCGCATCCCGTACGAGCACTCGAGCCTTCATATTTCGTTTTCCTGCGCGCCGCAAAATACGGATCAAATTCTATCCGCAATTAGAGAAATTTTTGCAGAAATCGCAGGCGGCGGATCGGACGTAGCGCGGCATCTTGAAAATTTTAAAAAATCTCAGATCATCACGGCTCGCACCGCTCGCGAAAGCCCGGAGTTTTGGAACGACGCGCTCGTAAAATACGCGCTTTGGAATGAGGATATCGCCGATTTTAAGACCTTTGAAACGATCGTAAATTCCATCTCGCCGAAGGATATCGCGGAGGCGGCGCAGACCTATATTTTTGACACCGATGAAACCGTGAGGATAAACGCGCCGAAATTTTAGCAGGCTCGGCGCATCTAAATTTGCTCGTTAAATTTACTAGCCGCGTTTAAATTTAACGGCGCTTGCGCCGCAAATTTCGGCGCCGCAAATTTATGTGCTTTAAAAATATACCCAAGAATAAAACTCAATTAAACCCATCTGTGCCGCACATAGATTTTAGATAAATTTTATTTTGGAATAGATTTATCTCGCCGATATATCGGTATTTTGTTACATTTTTTCTATTGCTTGCATAAGTTATATAATTGTTATCACTTTTATTGAAATTTAAAATATTATTGGCTAAATTTTCAAGGTCTTAATTTTTATTTTCAAAAAAGGAGAAAAAATGATTGTCGATTTTTGGGCCTGTAAGCCATGTAAAAGCGGCGCAGGCCGCAATTATTCCGCTTCCGTAAAAGGCGAGAAATCCACTCAAAATCGCTGCGGGGGGGGGCTTGCACGCTCCTTAATAGTCGCGGCGTGTCTTTGCGGCCTAAGCGTCGCGCAGGATTCGTCTGAAAATAACGCAACAAGGAGCGTTTCTACTAAAGAAAACCCAGGCGCGCAGAGCTCCGCTGCGGCGATAAATAGTTATAAATTCCCCGAAATAGTCGTCGTCGGCAATATCGACTCGAGCCTTACGAGCGTCGGCGATAGCTATGGCGGTACGCAAAAAATAAGCAGGACGATGATCGAGTCGATGCCTAGCGGCAACGGCGACTTCGTGCAGCTTTTGCGTACCAATCCAAATGTGCAATTCAGCTCCACAAACCGCCAGAGCACGACGCTAGGCGAGATCAGCCCCGCAAATATCAGTATCAACGGCGCGAAGTATTGGCAAAACAACTTTATGCTTGACGGCGCGAATATGAATAACGATCTTGATCCCGCTAGAAATCCGGGCGGCAATCCTACGCGCTTTTCGGCGTTTGATACGATGAATTCCGTCTCGCAAGGTATGGCGATCGATAGCGATTTTTTACGGAGCGTCGAGGTGCACGATAGCGGCATCTCCGCCAAATACGGCGGATTTACCGGCGGCGTAGTGGAGGCTAAGACGCGAGATCCGCGCGCGGGCTTTCACGGCAAGTTTTCAATGCAGCACACCGAGGATAGCTGGACTAGGTACCATATCTACGGCGATGAACAGAGCTTTGAAAACTCCGCTACTCCGCTAAATCAGCCGAGATTCGATAAGTGGATCACTAGGTTAAATTTAGAGGGCACCGTTACCGAAGATCTGGGTTTGATGTTCGGCTACACAAATACTAGAAGTAAAATTCCGCTCAAGGCCTACGACAGAAGATACAACGCAGATACGACCATCACCGAGCGAGTTCAGAGGCGAAATATAGACAACTATTTCCTAAAAGCGCTTTGGTATGCAAGCGACCGCTTAACTATCACGCCGAGCGTAACCTACGCGCCCGAGCGAAACAAGATGTTTAACGACCACGTCAAGGATTCATACGCAGATATGAAATCGGGCGGTTTAAATTTAGCGCTTAAAGCCGACTACGATGGCGATTTTGCTAGATTTAATCAAATTTTATCCTACAGCAAGCTGGAGAGTTCGCGTGATGCCGAGAATGAATATTATAGGGCTTGGCAATACTCAAACGTAAAGAATTGGGGTAGTAAAATTTTATCCGCTTCGGCGATAGAGGGCGGCTTTGGGGATCTGGATCAAACTCAAAAGAGCTTTTCGTACAACGCGGATCTGGAGTTTAATGAATTTGATCTCGGCGGCAGTAAGCATAGATTTATCACAGGCTTTGAGTTTAAAAAGCAAGAGGCTAAATTTAATGTAAGAAAAGAGTTTATGACCGCTGGCGGAATAGCACCGCTACCTGCGGGTGTAAATGCTTGCGATCCGAATGACGAGCTCTGCTCGATAGACGATTCTTTTGCGAGGCGTGGTAGAAGCGGCCAGTTTTTTACGCGAAAAAGTTATTACAAGGGCAATACCAAGGTGGATATGAAAAGCTTGGCGGTTTATCTGGAAGATGAGATAAAAATAGGCGATCTTACCTTGCGACCGGGCGTAAGATTAAATAGGGACGATTATATGAAGCAAACGACTGCGGCGCCGAGATTTAACAGCTACTACGATATTTTTGGCGACGGCGGTTCGATTCTTAGCTTCGGCGCAAACCGCTACTACGGACGCAATCTCTTTACCTATAAATTAAGAGAAGGGCGAGAGGGTCTTGCCACTACCTACACGCGTCCACGCAATGCCTATACGCAAAACTGGACGCAACTGCCAAAAGACCCATCTCTAACGAAATTTAACGAGCTAAGGGTGCCTTATGAGGATGAACTGGTATTCGGGGCAAAGCAAAAGCTCGGGAATTTCGAGTTTTTCGGCAAATACGTAAGCCGTAAGGGCAGGGATCAGATCATCAAATCCACGCGAAGAGATCTTGGACTGGCGTCGGATCCGAACTACCAAAACAACTATCAAACCTTCACCAACGACGGCAGAAGCGAGAATAAAATTTTAACTTTCGGCGTTAAGACGATCGATGATTACGAGGCTTTTGGCACGCTAAACGGCTTTGAGCTGGGCTTTGAGCATATCAGAATGAAGACTAATAATACCATCTACGATGAGAAGCTTGATAGAGAAACGCTTGAAGATGAAAAGATCGTCGAATACGACGGGAAGTTGATGAGGTTATCGGAGCTTCCGGCGCAGGACTACGCTAGGCCTTGGACTGCGAGCCTAAATATCATCACGAAAATTCCAAGCTACGGTATCAGCGTAAATAACTTCCTATCGTTTAAAGGCTCGCAAGAAGCGATCGCCCGCACGGGCAAGACGCCTGCGGGCAAGTATCCCGCCAGATACGACAAATACGAAAAGGTCAATCTCAGCAAAAGCTACAGCTGGGATGCGCGCATCGGATATGCTAAAAAGATGGCGGGCGAGGTGGAATTTTTTACGAATTTAGACATCTATAACGTCCTAAATAAGCGCAACAAAGCAAGACTTAGCAGCGACACTTCGCTCGATCTAGTCTATGAAGCAGGCAGGCAGTTTTGGCTGGAGGCGGGCATTCGGTGGTAGCGTGGGCTAAATTTGCGGAGCTTTTAAAATTTCACGGCTCCGCAAAATTTCGTGAAATTTTTTAAAATTTAGGGCATTTTGCGGAATTTCAAATTTCACGCCGCGCGTCTTAAAATTCCGCATCGCACTCCATAAAATTTTAGTGCGTGCAAGCCGTAAAATTTTAACGCATGCGAAATTATAAAATTTACGCCCAAATTTAACTTGCAACCAATTTAAGGAGCCGAAACGACTTTTTAAATTTTAACGCCGATATCGCTTAATAGGCTCTTTCATTGAAATATCACGAACTGCTTTTGAAATTTTGACGGGCTAATATGTCGATAATTTAAGAGACAATAGCAAACCCTTTCAAAGTCCGTTTCGCTCATCATAAAACTGATAAATTCGCCCTTGCCGTCATAGATGATCAAAGTATCGATCGCGCGGAAGCTAAATTTCCCCTCCGTGATCTTTGAAAAAATCAGCTTAGAGGCGAAAAACGGCAAAATCAATGCCGCCGCGCTCATCATAAAAATTATAAATCCTCTAAAGCTCTGTAAAAATCCGGCAAACGCAACGCCCATCACGATGAACGAAAGCACAATACCTACGGAATTTCTAGCGGGGACGATATGCCCGAATAGCGGCGTGGCGGTGAGCTTTATGAGCGATATCTCATCAAATTTTATAGATTTCGTGATTTTGCCTTTATTGACGTAGTTGATGCTCCTGTCCGTCAAATGAACAAAGCGCGTATGGGCGCTGTTGAGATAGGACACAACGGCGAATGCTACGGAAACAAACGGCGTATAGTATGGGAAAATATCCCCTATGTATAGAAACACCGGTACCGCCAAGGGGGCGAAGAATAGGTTATAAATAAAGAATACTATTATGTTGTAGTCTTTTACGACGAGGGGTTTATTGCCAAATTGCGGCGGATTTCGGCGCTCGGCGTTATTTTGTTCGGATTGCGATTCTTGCGGCTTATCGTTAAAATTTTTCATTAAATTTTTGCTCTTATTTTAAATTTTACCGCTAGCGGCTCGGGCGTTTTGCGATGATTAAATTTTGCTTTTACGTTTAAATTTTATCGTCAAACAGCGCGCGGACGTTCACTGAAAAGCTTTTTGGCATAAAAATCGGCGAGTTTAATCCCCGATAAGCCGCCTTTGAAAGACAAAAACTGCACGAGCTTTTGCGCCCGCCCGCGATTTGAGGTTCATGTCCGCTAGTCATAACTAGGCCCGATAAGGCCGATCAGCCCTATGACCCTAAGTTTTAAGGTCGATGTCCGCCAGCCACAGCACCTTTGCGAGCTGTATTACTACGGAATTTATTGTCGCTAGGCTAGAAAATAACACACCGCGGCTGCAATTTTTGCAAGCTGCATTTTATCAGACGTGCATTTGATAAACGCCAAAAACCGCGAATCCTCCGGCATCAAGCTGCCGTAGCCCACTCACTAAGTAAATTTACTTATTCTCGGCGCTCTTTGGTTAAATTTTTAAATTTCGCAGCGCGCTTTCGTTCGCGCCGCCGCTTTTTTTTGCATTTCAAATTTAAACCTTGCGGCGACATTTCTGTGTCCGCACTGCCGCCATTGAATCTACTTCAATTTAAGTCCGCGCCTGCCTTACATCAATTAGATGAAACCTATGCACGCTCGTCTCGCTAGTTTCAGGCGTCGCAAGGTCACAACGCGGGTACCGCCGCAATCACTGCTAAAATTTGACCCATCCTGCCAAGATCGGCACCGAGGTTTAAATTTAAGCTATGTTGCTCGGTAAGCAAGCAGGTGGATGCTCGGTCGCATTTTATCGCCTCGGGCTTCCTTGCTGAAAAAATTTAACGCCTTCTCGCAAACGCTCCGCGCTCACGTAAAGCTGCAGCCTGCCTAGGCTCAGCGTATCCATCGCTATCTTACGTCCTTCGAATTCCGCGCCAAATTTGCCGTCCTCGCCGCACGCCTTAACGACGTAATCCCAAGCAGGCTAGCTTGCGTCCTTTCAAAATTTTATTTCGTTAAAATTTGTCCGCGCCTTTGTTTGTACGCCGCGCATTGGCACCGCGTGCGCTTACCGTGTCGCCGCACAAAATCTTGCAATCTCACAGCTCGAAATCAAAGCAGTAAAAATCATCCGCTTCGCTCCAGAGCTCTTTTAACGAGAGCCCGTCTATTTGCGGCGCGGCGTAGAGTTCCCGGAGCGTGGCAAAATACCGCTCGCCGCTTGCGTTTGCGCCCGTTTCGTCCGCGCACCTTTGAAACGAGCAGCGATCCGCATAGGCGATGATCATATACTCTGCGCCGCGTAGGCGAAATCCGAGCTCGGGCTCACCGCCCTCAAGGACGCATTTTAGCAGCATCCGACCTATAGTTTCAAATGAGTAGTCTGACATTTTGCCGATCTTAAAATTTTATCGCCGCCGCGACGCTTATTGTGCCGCCATATATCGCGAGCCGTTTTACTCCGCCAAAAACCCGAAGCGCTCGATCATATCCAAAAGCATATCGGCTCTACAAATTTCATCGTCCAGCAGGTCATCGTATTGATCTCGCAGTCGCTCGGCGTCTTGCGCCACGGACCCTAGATGCTCCTTGGCCTGCGCGGGTCGGCCCTTCATCACGAAGTATTCGCCTAAGATCACGCGAGCTCGCGTCTTGCTAACCTCGTCGCCGTCGCCCTCCTCAAGTGCTGCTTTTAGGCTCTGCACGCCGCCCTCCTCAAGCCCCCGCGAGAGCTGCATTATAGCCTTGTTTAGATAAAGCTTCGCATCCATTTTCGCTCCTTAACTAAATTTCATTTGAAATAATAGAACAAATTTCCGCCGTACTCAAGATCCACGGACTCCTTGCTGTCAAAAAACAGCTTAAATTCCATGTGGCTCAGATATTTGGCGTCCTGCGCTTTCTCTATAAAATTTCTTATCAGCCGCTCTATCTTTTCGCCCCCTTCGCGGCGCGCCGCATCCTGCCTCGTGAAATAAAAAACTACGGGCGCGTCGGACACCGCTGTGATATACCAAATTT
>CAUSBF010000075.1:0-8138 GCA_963529595.1 uncultured Campylobacter sp. | reverse complement strand
CTATGCCAAAATCGCAGGCATAATGCGTCTTTAGGCGTTTTGGCTCAATACCCAGGATTCTTAGATCGCACCACTTAGATATGTGAGTCTTAAAATAATTAAGGCCGCGCAGTATCTGTATCGCGCATGTAAATTTCATCTATGTAGACTGCGATTGCGATTTCAGCCGAGCAAGCCCAGCTCGTAAAATTCTGCCAGTTTTAAAACCCAAATGCCACGTAGAATTGCTTTACTTCAAAATTTATTCGCTGCAAGCCGCGCTCCCTAGCGCTCAAACTCTATCACAGCCTCTTCATCGCCGAACCACATCACGGAGTTTTTCATATCGCAAAACCTCGCCTCATCCGCCATCAGCTCCGTTAGCACCGCTCGCGCCGCCTCGCTGTTTCGCGCATCCGCAAACGCCTGCACGCTCTCATACCACAGCTCGCCCATCGCGTCGTAGCCAAACTTCGCCGTCTCGCGCTCGGTGCTCTGCCCCTCTGGAAAGATGGGCATAGTTTTTGCATAGCGGACGATATTTAGTACCTTTTGATTAGCCAAAACCTTTTGCGAATGCGCCGCCCAATGCGCCACAAACTCCTGCTGCGTGATACCCGGTGCCCTTTTTACTAACATCGTGATCTTAAACATAACCGCTCACTAAATGAAATTTATCGCAAAATTTGCGCCCTATTCTATGATGCATCCGCGTTTTTGCAATTTTGCTTAGTGTTCTTTGCGTCTAAATAGACCTTGAAAAAACTTAAATAGCAGCCGTGCGCGCGAGCACAAATCGCCAAAAATGCATAAACCTCGCCGTTTACAACTTAAATCGCTGTCAATCTCACTTAGTTTAACTACCTAAAGCGCCATTTACGACTACAGTCAAAATAAATTCCGCAGGCTCTTTGCGGGCAAATCAAAATTCTGTCGAGCTTTAGCAGACGATGAAAATTTTACTGACTTTCGGCGCGCATAAATTCCGTCTATTTTAGGCGAGCGAGTAAAATTCCGCGGCCTTTCAAACGGCGGCAAAACAGACGAATGGCAATTCTTTCTTGCGCAGCTGCGCGCAAATTGCGTTGTTACACATGCGCCTAGCCCTTGCTCGCCAAAAACCTCTGCAAAATTATCGTCGCGGCGATGCTATCAAAGCGCGGATCTTTGCCGCCGCCTTTAGCGCCTTTGCTCGCAAACTCCGCCGCTTCGGCGCTCGAAAAGCTCTCGTCTTGGAATTTTATCTCGCCGTCAAAATCCAACAGCGAGGCGAAGTGGCGTATGCGCCTGCTCATCTCCTCCTCGCTCGCCCCGCCGCGTGGCACGCCCAGCACGAGCACGCTGGCGCCCTTTTCGCGCAGCAGCTCGCTTAGTTCGCGCGCGGCTTGGCTGCGGTTTTTGCGCAGGATCGGCTCGCACGGAAGCGGCGTCTTATCATCCGGTGCCGCCGCCACGCCGATACGTTTAAGCCCAAGATCGATCGCAACTATCAAAATTTCATCCTTTACTTACATTAAATTTTATGGAATTTTACGGAATTTCGCCATTAAAATTATGCCACCAAAATTCCGCGATCGGAATTTCATAGCTAAATTTTATCGCAGAATTTAGCTGCGGAATTTATGAAATTTTATACGAAATTGACATAAATTACACTCGCTCGCGCCGCTTGCGAGCTATTAAATTTAGCGTGCCACGAGCTTCAAATTCCAAAATTTCGATCGCCGCGCCCGGCTCAGTACATCCGCACTGAGTCCACGCGAACTGCACGTAAGCGACACCCAAACTCACGGCGGGCATAAATCCTGTCATGCAGGTGCCGGACGTGCAACCAACCCACCCCACGCAAAATCAAAATTTTAAAGCAAACCCACACTCACGCGACGGAGCAGATCCACGCCCCCCCCCCTACGCTTTATAACTCGTAAAATTTTGCCGCCGTGACCAAAATTTTCTCTTGCGACAAATTCAGCCTACCACACTCGCGCTGAAATCCGCAGTCAAATTTATCCGCAAAAATTTAGCACGATAGGCAAACAAACATTTAAACGCTATTTCAGAAAATTTCATGCATTTTAACGCTTAAATTCCGCACCGCAAAGTATTTATAGATCGCGAGAAGCATTCACAAACCGATCATTACCGCAAGCGGAGGCAAGCGGCGCTGCACAAAAACAAGCCGCGCGGGTTTGTTTTAAGCTCTAGTGCGACTCGCGGAAAGTAAAATTTTACCGAGCCGCCTTTCTCTGAATTTAAACTCCGACCGCATAGACTACGCGTCGTGCAAACAAGCCGTGCTAGCGGGCGGCGCCGATTAAATCACGGCGAGCAAGTGCCTGCCGCCGGCTACTTTGCCACGATCTTTGCGCCTAAAATTTCAATCCTGCCTTCAAGCTCGTATTCGTAAATTTTATCGCCGAAGCGCTCGATCGCCGCTTGCAGATCGGAATTTAGCGCTAAAAATTCCATCACCTCATCCCGTGCGCGCTCAGTGTTTTGCGGCATCTGCGGAGCCAAAGACGCGACGAATTCGCCAAAATCCGCAATCAGCCGCGCCTGAGATTTTGCGAGCAGATCGTTCGTGCCCGCGCTCTCGTCCATGCGGTGCGGCAGCACGTACACGGGCACGCCCATCTCGCGGGCTAGGCGCGCGCTTTGCAGCGAGCCGCTGCGGGGCTCGGCTTGAGCGACGATCAGCGCTTCGGACAGCGCCACG
Organism: uncultured Campylobacter sp.; assembly: GCA_963529595.1. GTDB lineage: Bacteria > Campylobacterota > Campylobacteria > Campylobacterales > Campylobacteraceae > Campylobacter_B. The sequence goes on along the minus strand of CAUSBF010000075.1, from coordinate 5,443 downwards.
ACGATACGGTTGCGCTGCAAAAACTGAAATCCGCGCACGCTCACGCCGTCCTCATACTCGCTAAGCGCGAGACTGCGTTCGTAAATTTTGCCGATCATGGCGGCGTTTTGCGCTGGATAAATTTGATCAAGGCCGTTTCCAAAAACCGCGATCGTGTTTGGAAACGCCCCTTCATGCGCGGCTATGTCGCAGCCGATCGCCGCGCCGCTTACGACGCAAAAGCCCGCATCGCTCAAAGCGCGCGCGAGGCGCAGGATCAAATTTTTGCTATAAACGCTCATCTTGCGCGAGCCCACGATCGAGATGCGACGCTTTTGTAACATCGCCGGCTCACCCCTAAAATACAGCTGCGCGGGCTCGCTCGCACCGAGCCTTGCTAGGCTTGGAATTTTAAAACTAAGCTCACTCGTAGTACTCATAAATTTCGTCCAAATACACTAAATCGACCTCGCCTAGGATATCGGCGCTGTTTGCAAGCGCGCGCAGAGTGGAGCTTTTGGGATGGCCGATAGCGATGGCATAACCCTGCTTTTTAGCAAGCGCGACGGCTTCGCGCAGCTTTTTGCGCACCGCGGCGACGCTGTTTTGATTATCTAAAAATACGTCGCGATGCACGTATCGCATGCCAAGCCCATTCATCGCCGCTTTGGCCTTGGTAGCGGGGCTCGTGCGCGAGTCGATAAATAAAAATCCATGCTCGTTCATCGCGCGCAGCAGGTTTTGCATCGCGCGCTCGTCGGCGGTAAATTTAGAACCGGTGTGGTTGTTTATAAATTTAGCGTTCGGAAAGTCCGCGCGCAGCTTGGCTATGACGCCTCGCAGCTTCTCGTAATTATCCGAAGCTCGTAGCGTTGCGGAATTATTTTTGGCAGAACTTGCTTCCATCGGCAGGTGGATCGCGTAATGCTCAAAGCCGAGAGCGAGCGAGCGCGTGTCCTTGCGCTGATACTCGGGCGGGAAGATGGACGGCGTCACGCGCACGGGCAGAGCGGCGATCTTTTGCGCCTGCTCGTCGGTGCCTACGTCGTCGATGATGATCGCTAGCTTTGCGCGAGAGCCTGCGGGCAAAGCCTTGCGCGGCGATTTAGAAAGATCGTCCGCGCTGCCGGAAGCGTGGCTTTGTGCGATAGAATTTATGGAATTTTCGGGCGCGGAATTTGCCGCGGTAAAATTTACGTCAGGTCCGTTGCTCGCCGAATTTGCGGCGGCGGAATTTGAGGAAGCGATAGAATTTGCGGAATTTTGCGAATTGCCGTTTGTAGAATTTTGTTTTGCGGAATTTTGCGAGGCAGGCCCTACGGGAAACTTCGGCGCGGTTACATTTTGCTCGGCGATCTTATCAAGCTCCTTTTGAATCAGAGCTTCCTTCTGTGCAGCGCTTAAACACGGCTTTTTACCGCGAGAATCGGAAGGGCTCTCGGGAGTTTGTTTGCGCGAGCTTTGCTGCAACGCGGCTTTATTGCCCGAAAATACGAGATCCAAAACCGCGTAGGTAACCGCACCGCTTAAAAAGCATAAGATTACGACAAAGGCGATCGTTGCGTAGTTGATCGGGCGCTTTTTGCGGCGCCCGCGTGGATTTGTATTAGCCAAAGCTCAGCCGAAATCAGTTTTTATCTTTGTTTATGAGCTTACCCTTGGCGATCCACGGCATCATCGCGCGAAGCTTCTCGCCGGTTTTGCTAAGCAAGCTGTTTGCCGTGATATTGCGCTCGGCGTTCATCCGCACGTAGCCCGCCTTGCGCTCGAGGATGAAGTCTTTTGCAAATTTGCCGTTTTGGATCTCCTTTAGCACCTCTTTCATCGCCGCTTTGCTGCTTTCGTTTACGACGCGGTTGCCGCTTACGTAATCGCCGTATTCTGCGGTGTTTGAGATCGAGTAGCGCATATCGGCCATACCGCCTTGATAGATGAGATCCACGATCAGCTTCATCTCGTGCTGGCACTCAAAATACGCCATCTCAGGCTCATATCCAGCCTCTACGAGGGTCTCAAAGCCCGCGTTGATGAGCGCGCAAAGTCCGCCGCAAAGTACAGCCTGCTCGCCGAAAAGATCGGTCTCGGTCTCTGCTTTGAAGGTCGTTTCGATGATGCCGGTGCGACCGCCGCCGATCGCACTTGCGTAGCTTAGAGCAAGCTCTTTGGCTCTACCGCTTTCGTTTTGCGAAACGGCGATCAGCATCGGTACGCCGCCGCCGCTTACAAACTCGTTGCGAACGGTGTGGCCCGGGGCTTTCGGAGCGATCATAATGCAGTCGATGCCCTTTGGTGGGACGATCTGTCCGAAGTGGATATTAAAGCCGTGCGCAAACGCGATCGCGTCGCCCTCGCTTAAATTTGGCTCGATCTCCGCTTTGAAAATGTCGCTTTGAAACTCATCAGGCGTTAGGATCATCACAAGATCGGCTGCCTTCGTAGCCTCGCCGACGCTCATTACTTTAAAGCCCTTCGCCTCGGCCTTGCTCCAGCTCGCGCCGCCTTTTTTAAGACCCACGATGACCTCTACGCCGCTATCGCGCAAATTTTCGGCGTGAGCGTGCCCCTGCGAGCCAAAGCCGATCATAGCGACCTTTTTAGCCTTAATCAAACCCAAATCGCAATCTTTGTCGTAAAAAACGTTTATTGCCATAACGCATCCTTTTTTAAAAATTTAGGCGAGATTGTAGCTAAAATTTGCTTTTATGCAGATAAACCGCGCGCCGCAAGGGCGGATAAAGAAATTTTGAGCTATCATTGAGGCATAATTTAGCTTTAAAAGGAGCGAAAATGAAAGTGGGATTTATCGGCGGCGGAAATATGGGCGAGGCGATGATCGCCGCACTTTGCAAAGCCGGCGGGCGAGATTGCGCGGCGAGCAGAGAAAATTTTACAGAGGATAAAGAAAATTGCACGGTGGGCGGAGAAAATTCCGCGCACGACGGGCAAAATTCTATGCCAGATACTCAAAGCTTTGCGGCTTGCGAGCGGAATTCCGCAAATTTAGAGCAGAATTTTGCGAGCCGCGAACGCGACTTCGCCTGCGCGCAGCCCGCCTCCGATACGAAGCTTCAAGTCCTAGCTTATGCTAGAAGCAAAAACGAATTTTTGCGCAAGCGCTACGGCGTGCAAATTTTACAAAGCGAGACGCAGCTGGCGCACGCGGCGGATATTATCGTGCTTGCGACCAAGCCCGCCAGCTACGAGGGGATTTTGCATCTAATCGCACCCGAGCTCGCGGGCAAAATCCTGCTTCTTGTAGCGCCTAATTTCAAGCTGGAGCGTGCCCAAAATATCGTAGGTGCGGACGTTTTCGTAGCCCGTGCGATGCCAAACGTCGCCGCGGGCATCGGCGCGTCGGCTACGGCGCTGTGCTACGGCGAGTATTTCGATGAGGCTAGTCGGGAGATCGTGCGAGCGCTAGCCGCCAAAATCGGCAAATTTTATGAGATAGACGAGGTCAGCTTTGCCGCATTCACGGGGATTGCGGGCAGCTTGCCTGCGTATGTGTGCGCTTTTATCGAGGCGGCGGCGGACGCGGGCGTGCGGGGCGGGCTGTCGCGAGCGCTGTGCTACGACGCGGTAGCGGCGGCGGTAGAGGGCACGGCGCGTCTGCTACAAAGCGGCAAGCGCCCATCAGAGCTTAAAGACGCGGTCTGCTCGCCTGCGGGCACGACGATAGAGGGACTGGCGGCACTGGAGGCGGCTGGGTTTCGCGCAGCGGTGATGGCGGCGATCGAGGCGTGCATCGCCAAAGCTCGTAGCTAGGCTTTTGCTGCACCTCGTCGGTTTCGGATTTCAAACATAGCGCGTTTGCGTTCGCGCTAATATCAGAATTCTGTGCGGGCACTCGCTCTAGCTAAAATTTTGTCTTATCTTTAAATCGAATGAGTTCGCCATTTCTGCAGTGGCGGAATTTACGAGCTCTATGGCGAACAAGCCGCCAAGCCCGCATTGCATTTAAATTTTAAAATTTAGCGACTTTGGAAATTTTAGGTCAAAATTTTACGCTTAAAATTTTAAATTTACAAGATTATAAATTTAGTGATCGCAGGCGGAGCTAAATTTTGATTTTTAGCCGCGCGAGCCTACGTCCAAAACCATTAAAATCAAAATTTAACGCAGCATAGGCAGATGCGCCCGCGACTGCGAACTTGTTAAATAAAAACTCACGCAGAACGCAAGCGCTAAAAGAGTGCATCCTGCGCTACGATCTTATTAAGACAAACGCAAGCCGCAAAATTTCACCGTTCACGAGAGCAGCAAACCAAAGCGAGCCGCGTCGAGCCGTATTTTACTACCAGAGCGAGCCACAAATCAAAAACTACATTCCGCCGCCCGAGCGAGCCTTAAATTTAAACTGCGTTTCGCCGCCGAGCTGCAAACCAAACCCGTGCGCCAAATCCTGTCAATCTGCGCAATAAATTTGACTTTCATCCGGCCAGAACTTCGCACGCAAAACCGCGATAAGCAAGATCAGATAAATTCCTTCTCTAAAGGCTGCATCGCGTTGCCGTCTGCGTCGAAAAGCACCCGCCCACAAACCTCGCAAACCTCATCTCTTGGCGACGGCTCGTCCGCATCCAGCTGCCACGCGGACATCTCGCCGCACTCGCAGTTTATGACGTAAAGGATCTGCCTTTTGCGGCGCTTGCCCCACGGCGCGATATCCCAAAATAGCTCCTCGCGCTTGCCTAGCTTTTTAAAATCTTTCTCGGCGTCCTTGTGCGCGACGAGCAGATAATAAGCGTCGCTATGAAGATCCAAAGTAAAGAGCCTAAAATCGCTCTTTTTGAGCGCTTTTTGAAACTCGTTCATCAAAAATAGGCTCGCATCGCCGCGCTCGAAACCCTCTTTTTTCGCTTCTTTTTCGAGCCTTGCGTAAATTTTATCGCACTCTAGTGATACGCCGCTTTGCAGCGCATCAAGCCTAGAGCTGATAAATTTGCCCACATCGCCCGTCTCGTCCTCGCCGGCCCAGTCAAGCATCCAAACAAGCCCTTTTCCGATAAGCGCATCCAAAAACTCGCCGTCGTTCATCTCGCCTATCTTCTCAAAACCGCCCGTCTCGCCCGCCGTCAAATGCTTTAGGACGCAGCACTGATCTTTCGTCATTTTCGCTCCTTTGATTAAATTTACCGCCTATGTGGGTCTGTTTAAATTTTACTCCCAAAAAGCTTTAAGCTTACTTTTCGCAACTCCTTGCGCTGCAAATTTAGCTCGCGGCAGCGGGTAAAATTTCGCTATAATTTTGCCAATTTAACAAAGGAGAAAAGGGTGAGCGTAGAATTTCGCGTCAAAAACAAAAAGCGCCCGCTATTTATGGGCTATTCGGACGCCATGAGCGTAGGCAAGGCATTGGAGCTCCTGCCCGATCTATCGGTATTTGACATAGACGAGAGCGCCGAGGATTTTAACGAGAGGACCTTTTTAAAATCGCCTTTGAGCGAGCAGGGGTGCTTGATCT
>CAUSBF010000074.1:0-8165 GCA_963529595.1 uncultured Campylobacter sp. | reverse complement strand
ATTTTCGATCGTGCGTGTAACGGTCGTACCCACGCCTAAAATTTTTCGCTCGCTTTTTAAAATTTGCGCGGTCTGCGGCGGGATAGAGTAGAGCTCGCCGTGCATTTTGTGATCGCGCAAATCCGCTACCTCCACGGGCTTGAAGGTGCCTGCTCCCACGTGCAGTGTGATGAAGTGGATCTCGTGATTTCGGCGTAAATCCGCGATCATCTCGCTATCAAAATGCAAGCTCGCGGTGGGTGCGGCGACGGCGCCTTGCTCGCGCGCGAATATGCTTTGATACCAGCTTGCGTCCTCCTTCGTATCTGCGCGCTTGATATACGGCGGCAGCGGCACGTGGCCGATACGTTCGCAAATTTCAAAAACATCGTGGGTGTTTAAAGCTTTGCCGCTCCGCTCAAACTGCACGATGCGAAGCCCGTCATCCATTAGCTCGCAAACGCGCGCGTTAAGACCGCTTTGAAATTGTAATTCGCTGCCCGCTTTGACGCTACCGCGAATATAGGCGCTAAATTTATCGCCCGCAAGCGGCGAGTTTAACATAAGCTCGATCTTGCCGCCGCTGTTTTTATGACCGAAGAGGCGCGCCTTAATCACTTTTGTGTCGTTGAAAATAATATCGCAGGGCGGCAGGGCGTCCGCCAGATCGCCGAAGCGTGCGTGCGTGATCTGCTCTTTGGCGCGGTCGTAGATCAGCAGGCGCGCGCTTTGTTTAGGCATCGCGGGCGCGCTTGCGATGAGCTCGCTAGGAAGCTCGTAATCGTAGCTGCCAACTAAATTTAGATCCGCCATCTCACGCCTGCGCTACGTCCGTGGAATTTTCGCCTTCGTCATCCTCCTGCTTATACGGATTTATCATTTTAGCGATGAAGATCGAGAGCAGATAAAGCACTATCAGCGGGGCTGCTAGCATAAACTGGCTAAGTATGTCCGGCGGCGTCATAACCGCTGCAAAGATGAAAATAATGACGATTGCGTAGCGGAAAAAATCGCTAAGGCTTTTGTTCGTCACAAGCCCGATCTTGGCGAGGAAAAAGGTCACCACCGGAAGCTCGAAGCTAATGCCGAATGCGACGACGAGTTTGGTAAAAAATCCGACGTATTCGCCGATCTTAGGCATCGCGGTAAATTGCTCCGCGCCGAAATTTATCAAGAAATTAAACGCGACGGGGATTACGAAAAAATAGCAAAACGCCGCGCCCAAAAAGAACATAACGCTTGCGCCGCTAACGAAGGGGATGACGTATTTTTTCTCGTTGTCGTAAAGCCCCGGCGCTATGAAAAGCCACGCCTGCCAGAAAATTATCGGCATCGCTAGAAGCAGCGAGGTGAAAAACGACACCTTCATCGCAGTAAAAAACGTTTCGCCGAGCTGGGTAAAGATGATCTCGCTGCCCTTAGGAAGCACGCGCACTAGCGGGCGCGTCATGAGACCTAGGATCTGCTCCCAAAAGCCGAAGCACGCGACGAAAAGGACGATGACGGAAAGCACGGAGATCACTAGGCGCTTGCGAAGCTCGGCTAGATGGGGTTTTAGCTCTTCAAACATTAAATTTCTCTCTCATTATGATTTTTGCATATCGTTATTTTGCGTGGAATTTTGCATAGAATTTTGCGCATCGCCGTTTAAATTTTCATTCAAATTTTGCGCACCGCCGCCCGCGCTCGGCATGGAATTTTCGCCTTTGTTTTTAGCACTCGAATTCGTGCTTTTACTTTCAGTGCCGGAATTTGTTGCGATGTCGGCGGAGCATTGCGTAGAGTTCGCGGTGCCAGCGGAGCTTTGCGCGGAATTTTCGCCACTCGAATTTGCCTTTAAATTTGCCGTCCCGTTTTGTTTTTGCGCCGAGACTTCCGCGGAGTTTAACGCGTCTTTGGCGGCGTCCGAGCTAAGCGTTTCTTTAAGCGAGCTTTCCGCGTCTTTTAGCCCCGCATTTAGCGTCTCTTTGACTGAGTCGATACCGCCTTTGATCTCGTCGAGCTCCTCAAACGTGAGCTTTTTGCGCACACCCTCACTTGCTTGCGTGATGCTCTCTTTGTATTTTTTGGCATCCTCTTTGAGCTCGGCGATGCGAAGCTCCTGATCGAAGCTCGATTTTGCGTCATTGATGGTTTTTTTGATGACTTTGAAGTATTTCGCGAGCTCGACCAGCACTTTTGGGAGTTTTTCGGGTCCAAGCACGATTATCGCGATGATTAAAATGACCGTAATTTCAGGCATACTGATACCAAACATAAAATTTCCTAACGTAAAAAGTGGCGTATTGTAACTAAAATTTCATTAATCTTAAATTTAGCGCCCGCTTTGGCTGCTTTGTGTGATAAAAAGCGCAATCTCGTCGGCGAGCAAAAAGTTAGGATGATAAAATTTACCCTCGCCGAATTTCAGCTTTTTTGCCCGCACGAGCAGCCGCGCGTTGCTTAGCTCCGCAGCGTCTAAAATTTGCGCCTCAAATCCCAAAACGCAGCGCAGCCCGAGAAATATGCGCTCAAACTTTTTATCCTGCGCGCTTAGAACTTCGCGCTGTTTTTGCAGCGGATCTGCAATATAACGTTGTAAATTCGTAGGCGAGCTAAGGCGCACCTGAGCGCTAGTTCCGACCGCAAATGCCCCAAATCCCGCGTAATCCTCGCCGCGCCAGTAAGCTAGATTATGCTTACAGCGCAGTCCGCGCGCGGCAAAATTTGAAATTTCATACTGGCTAAAGCCGCTATCCGCCACAAGAGCAAAGAGAAATTTAGCTAGAGCCGCGCTTTCCTTTTTAAAGCTTTCGCGCCCGAAAAACGGCGTGTTTTCCTCAAGGCTTAGCGCATAGGCGCTTAGATGCGGCACTTCGCAGCGCGCAAGCTCGGCCATTTCAAATTTTAAATTCCTTTTATCGTCAAATTTGCTCGCGTAGATTAGATCTAAATTTATATTATCAAAGCCCGCTGCTTTGGCATTTTGCACCGCGAGAAAAATCTGCGCCGCGCTATGCGCGCGACCGAGGAATTTTAACTTGGCATCGTTGAAGCTTTGCGCGCCGAAACTGATGCGGTTTACGCCGAGCCCCTGCATCGCCCTAAGCCAGGTGGGGCTAGCGGAGTTTGGGTTAGCTTCCGAGCTGATTTCGGCTTTGGCGGCGAAATGCGGCGCAAGCAGCGCAAAAATTTCATCGTAAAACCCCGTATCTACGGCGCTTGGCGTGCCTCCGCCGATAAAAAGCGTAGAGATTTGCGCGTGCGGATTTTTCGCCAAAAAGTCGCGTACCTCAAGCTCTAGCGCGCGAAAGTAGCTTTTTGCGAGGCTAAACTTATCGCTGAAGGAGCCAAAGGCGCAATAGGGGCATTTGGAGGTGCAAAACGGCACGTGGATGTAGATGTGCAAGGGCGGTCCTATAGGCTAAATTTACGTCGCAAAATTTAGCGAATTAATTTGAAAATTTATATAAATTTTAAGCCTCTTAACGCAAATTTTAATATTTTTAGGTAGAATTTTGAGAAATTTTTTGTGAGAAAACGAGATGGAAAAAGAGAAAAATTACAGACCGAATGTCGCTGCAATCGTACTTTCGCCCTCGTATCCGTTTAATTGCGAAATTTTAATCGCGCAACGAAGCGACATCAAAGGCGCTTGGCAGTTTCCTCAAGGTGGTATCGACGATGGTGAGACGCCTAAGATGGCGATCCGCAGAGAGCTAGGTGAGGAGATTGGAACAAGCAAAGTCGATATCATCGCTGAGTGCCCGAAGTGGCTTAGCTACGACTTTCCCGATGGGGTAGCTCAAAAGATGCGCCCATACGACGGGCAAATTCAAAGGTATTTTTTGGTGAGATTGCGAAGCTTAGCCGATATAAACATCAATACCAAACTTCCGGAGTTCGACGCATTTAAATTCGTAGGCGCAAATGAGGTTTTAAGGCACGTAAATCACTTCAAAAAGCCGATTTACGCGACGGTTTTAAAATATTTTAAGGAGGAGGGTTACATTTAATGCTGATCGTTCAAAAATACGGCGGTACGAGCGTCGGTACGCTAGAGCGGATCGAGGCGGTCGCGCAGCGCGTGATAAAGACTAAAAACGAAGGACACGATGTCGCGGTAATCGTCTCTGCGATGAGCGGCGTTACCAATCAGCTCATCGAGCAGGCGGAATTTTTTACTAAAACTCCCATAGGCAGAGAGATGGATGTGCTGTTAAGCTCGGGCGAGCGCGTTACGAGTGCACTTTTGGCTATCGCGCTAAATGCCAAGGGCTATGCTGCGATCGCATTTAGCGGGCGTGGTGCGGGTATCGTGACGGATAATTTTCACACCAAAGCTCGCATCGTCTCTATCGATCCCAAGAGTATGCAAGAGGCGCTAAAGCAGGGAAAAATCGTCGTCGTCGCGGGCTTTCAAGGTATCAGCACCGCAGGCGAAGTAACTACGCTCGGGCGAGGCGGAAGCGATCTTAGCGCAGTCGCCGTCGCAGGAGCGCTGAATGCCGATCTGTGCGAAATTTACACCGACGTAGACGGCGTATATACGACCGATCCGCGCATCGAGCCCAAAGCCAAGAAGCTTGATCGCATCAGCTACGACGAGATGCTTGAGCTTGCGAGCCTGGGGGCGAAGGTTTTGCAAAATCGAAGCGTTGAGCTTGCGAAGAAATTAAATGTAAATTTGGTGACGCGAAGCAGTTTTAACGATCATGAAGGAACACTCATAACAGGAGAAGAAAAGATGGAAGATGCGGTAATTAGCGGCATTGCACTGGATAAAAATCAAGCAAGAATTACGATTAGAAACGTAGAGGATCGCCCCGGCGTCGCGGCTGAAATTTTCTCCGCGCTTGCGAGTAAGGAGATCAACGTCGATATGATCGTGCAAAATATTGGACGAAACGGCGAGACGAATTTGGGCTTTACCGTGCCGCAAAACGAGCTAGAAACGGCCTATAAGGTAATGAAAGAGGTAAATCCAAATCCGAATTCCATCATCGAATCAGATGCCGATATCGTAAAGGTTTCTTTGGTAGGCGTAGGTATGAAAAGCCACAGCGGCATAGCCAGCAAGGCGTTTAAGACGCTCGCGGATGAAGGGATAAATATCCAGATGATCTCCACGAGCGAGATCAAAATTTCGATGATCGTAGAGGCCAAATACGGCGAGCTCGCCGTGCGCGCGCTGCATAAAGCCTACGATTTGGATAAATAATGCAGGATCTGCACACTTGGAGCGTTACGGCGATGCGCTCCGAGCCCGGACTTGAGTGGCTCGAGGATCGCAAGGAGGACTGGACGCCGCTTTTAGCATCAAAGCTAAAATTCCTCCACGACGGCTTTGCTTTCATCGTCATCTGCGACGATGAGCGAAGCTGGTTTAGCGAATACATCATCAAAAAGATCAACTCCTCTACCAACTCCCGCCCGCTGCTACCGTTTTTTTCGCTACGCTCGCTTTATCGCGGCGGCGTAAATAGCCTCGAGGACGCGCTGTTGCTAAACGATATGCTAAGCCTCGCGTTTGCCAACGGCTTTATATATTTTTACATCGGCAACGGCAACCATCCGCTAGCTAAAATCGCCAAAAGCCACGAGGACAGCTATCTGTGGCTCATCGACGAGAGGCTGCAAAACAGCTTTTATATGAGCGAGAGCGATCCGAGCCTGGATCTCAAACTGATCCAACTTTTTAAAATTTTAGACAAAAGCATCGACGCCGTGCTTTTTGACGAAGTGGTGCTTTGAAAATCATAAATCAGATCGTTTTGACGAGCGATTATAAGGGCTTTAAAGATAAAATTTTAGCCGAAATTCCGCGCAAAAATTTAAGGTTTTTCGAAAGCACTGAGCTTAAGATCGACGAGGCGCGAAAGATCATTGACGAAGCCTACGTCGCCGAGCGCGAGGATAAGATCATCGTCATCGCCGCTACGAAATTCGGCGAGGAGGCGCAAAACGCTCTGCTTAAAATTTTAGAGGAGCCGCCCAAAAATACGGTGTTTTTCCTGATCACCCCTTTCATCAACGCCCTTCTGCCCACCATCCGCTCGCGTCTGATTGTGCAAAACCTCTGCGTGCGAAAGCCCAGATACCGCACCGGACTAAATTTAGCTAGGCTCAGCCTAAAGGAAGCGGTGGAGTTTATCGACGCGCAGATCGCGCTGGAGCGCAAGGGCGAGCTGGACAAAACGGCGCTAAAAGCACTCATCGGCGAGATCGCGCTAGAGTGCTTCGAAGCGGGCGTCAGGCTAAGCGGCGATGAGCTGCAGCGGATTGACCGCTTAAGCTACCTCGCCGAGCACAACGCTAAAGCCCACGCGGTGCTTACTCCGCTGCTGTTGATGATCGAGGAGAAAAGATGAAAATTTATAAAATTTCAAACGAAGTCGATTTCGCGCTGATTTGCGAGCGCATCGGCGTGCGAAATGCGGGGCGGGCGATAATGCAGAAAAAATCGCGCCTAAACTTTTTCTATCTAAAAGATCTGCGAGCGCCCGCGGCGAATATTTTAAAGCAGGATGCCCTTAGCATCGGCGCCGAGCTTGCGTGCAATGAAGGAGTGATCCTAGGGCGCGATGATACGGACGCGGTTTTGATCGCAAACGACCGCCAGATCGAAGCTTTGGCGCAGAAAGAAGCGCTGCAGGATTTCGGGCTAAAAGAGCTCGCGAAATTTCTAGGCAAGAAATTTGCTAAGCCGCAAAGCTGTGAAATAATGGGCGTAGTAAACATCAACTCCGATAGTTTCAACCCCGCAAGCCGTGCGGCAAGCTTAAAAGAGGCGATCTGTAAGATCGAAAAGATGATTGAGCAGGGCGCCGCTATCATCGACATCGGCGGCGTAAGCTCGCGCCCGGGCAGCCAGTACTGCGGCAGGGATGAGGAGTTTGCGCGCATAAAGGACGTGCTGAGCGAAATTTATCACCTGCGTCTGCACGAAAAGGCTAAATTTAGCCTCGATAGCTTTGATGAGTATTGCTTGGAATTTGCGCTAGATCGGGGCTTTAGCATCATCAACGACATCAGCGCAAACCTCACTCTTGCCCCGCTTGCGCTTCGCTATGACGCCGCTTACGTGCTGATGCATATGCAAGGAAAGCCGCAAAATATGCAGCTTGCGCCTAAATACGACGATCTGATGGGCGAGATAGATGAGTTTTTTGCGCAAAATCTGCAGCAGCTGCGAAGCGCGGGGCTTAAAAAGATCATCCTTGACGTGGGCATCGGCTTTGGCAAGACCGCCGAGCAAAATTTGGTACTGATTAAAAATTTGCAGCATTTTTTGCACTTCGGCTGCCCGCTGCTCGTGGGCGCGAGCAGAAAGAGCGTTATCGATTTTTACAGCCCCTCTGCGGTCGAGGATAGGCTCGCAGGCTCACTGTATCTGCATCAGATCGCTGCTTTAAACGGCGCTGCGATCATCCGCACGCACGATGTTTTCGAACACGCTCAAATGCTAAATCTAATGCGCGCGATGGACGCCGCTGCGGTAAAATTTTAGAATTTTGCGGAATTTTCACGAAATTCCATATTTTTCACGAGATTTTTGTAAATTTGCCTTATGCGGAATTCTAAAATTCCTTAAGGAAATATTTTAATTCTTTTAAAATTTTGCGAAAGAGCTTTTGTGGAATTTTATCCGCATTTTATTTTGCGTCTAAGCTTTCGTGCGCTTGCTCGTCGAAACTTATAAAAATTTATAAAATTTCGCTCGATTTATGAGGCGCGTCAAAACAGCGAAGTAAAGAGGGATAAATTCTAGCGACGATTGCACGGATTATTTGCTGCGCGAGCCGAGTTATTTCATTTTTGGGCGAAACGAGCGCTTTATGTCAAAGCCCTTGCTAGCGATTTTTATATCATTTGGTATCGTGCCTGCCGGAGCGGAGGCGTCCTTTTTGGCGGATAAAAACTCGACTAAGCTTTGCCAGACGAAATCGGCGTCCAGATAAAACCCCATCGCGTTAAGCTGTGGATTTATCGCTGCGGTGTGAATACTTTGCGTGAGCTTAAAAAATACGATTGGGGCGCTCAAAATTTCATCTTTGCTTATATCGTCGCGAACAATATTTTTTAGTGTCGTTTTGCGGTCGCCCTCTAGCGCCACGAGCTGCAGAATCTCCTCGCGCGTAGCCTGCTTGCCGATCATCTTGCTTAGCCACGAGACGATATGGACGCGAAATCCATCGCTAAAGCTC
>CAUSBF010000073.1:0-8185 GCA_963529595.1 uncultured Campylobacter sp. | reverse complement strand
CGAGATCTCATACGTCCTCATCGGCGAGCTGATCTGCGGCGAGATGATTTTTATGAAATTTTATGTTAATAAATTTGATTAATTCTTTAAAGCCCTATGAGTGCGAAATCCTTGCCGCGGCGGCTCTTGCGCGCGATTTAGCGGAAACTCGGCGCAAGCAAGACGAAACGGCAAACTTAAAAGGCGCGGATAAACTCCAAAGCAGCGCGGCAAGCGTAAATTTAAAAGACGAGAAAAATTCTAGCAGAAGCGCAAATCTAAATGATGCAGAAAATTCTGGCGGCATAGATGCCGCGCACGCCATGCAAATAGCGCAGACGCAAGAGCAAAAAAACGCACCGATGATCGAAATTTACGGCGAGGACGCAGCAGAGTTTATCGCGTTTTTTTTCGGTGCGATGATTGCGGGCTTTGCACCCATACTGCTGCGAGAGCCAAAATTTAGCGGCGAATTTCATCTAGGCGGTGACGCGAAAATTCCAAATCTCGCCACAGCGCAAGGTTTATCCGAATTCAGCCCTCATGATTTAGAAAACATTTCGTCTCGCGATACGGGAAAATCCTCGCCTAAAATTTCATCTAAAAACGCGCCGCAAAATCACGCGCCGTGCGAGCAAGAGGCTGTCTCTCTACATCTACTGCGCGCCGATCAAAAATTTTATATCAAAACTTCGGGCTCCACGGGCGAGGCGAAAAATATCGAAAAAAGCCTGCGCGATATGGTTTTGGAGGCGGGATTTTTGATAGAAAGATTCGGCCTTTGCGCAAGCGATCGATTTTTATCGGGTGTCTCTCACCAAAATATGTTCGGGCTCACCTTTAGCATCTTCGTGCCGCTGCTTTGCGGCTCGCGCACACAAAAAGGCGGGCTAAACTACCCTGAAATCATCCTTGCAGCCGATCTTGCCGGCGCCGTGCTGATTAGCTCGCCCACGGTGCTCGGCGCGCTGTGTGAGCACGCAGATGCCGCAAACATAGCGCCTTTGAGCACTATTTTTAGCGCGGGCGCGCCGCTAAGTCCTGCGATCCGAGATAATTTACGTGCGCTTAGCAGTGCCCGCATCGTCGATATTTACGGCTCGAGCGAAACGGGCGTGATCGCCTGCAACGAGGGCGCAGGGCTTAAGAAATTTGCTCCCGTAAGCGTGCAGATCCGCACGGATATCGATAGCGGCGCGGCAAAACGCGAGGGCAAGCCCTTCGATCTCGCGGCAAGCTCTTGCGGCGAAAATTCTGCGGCAGAGCCTAAAACGAGCTGTGCGGGCGAGCAAAATGCGGACGGGCAATACACAAACCGCTCGGACGAGCAAGCGTCTAAATTTAATGCAGACGTTAGCGATAAAATCGCGGCCGGCCAGAAAAACAGCTCCGCACCGAGCACTGCGACAAAACACGACGATAAATTTGCACAAATGGGCGAGCTTTGCGATAAATTTGGGGCAAAGCAGCTCTCCGACAAATTCTCGCAAACGGGCGAGTTTACGATCAGCTCTCCTTGGTGCGAGCGCTTCGAAAGCCGCGATTTCGGCTATGTGCGCGCAGACGAGATCACGCTTTTGGGGCGCGGCGACCGCACCGTAAAGATCAATGAAAACCGCGTGAGCCTCGATCTGCTCGAAGCCAAACTCCGCTCGCACGAATTTATTGGCGAGTGCAGGATCGATCTGCACCCGCAGCGCGACCGCGCCGTAGCTCTTATCAAGCTTAGCGAGCGCGGCGAGCAGGCGTTTCGTGCAATCGGCAAAAAGGGCGTCACGGACGAGCTGAAGGCCTTTTTGAAGCCCGAATTCGGCGCGATTTTGCGCTACTTCAAAATCGCGAGCAAGCTGCCTTTTAACGAACAGGGCAAGCTAAGCAAAAAGGACTTTTTAAGCGCCCTGCAGCGCTACGAGGTGCCCGTTTTCGAGCAAAGAGCGGAGAATGAGTTTCGCGCAAAGGTGCGCGCTAGCGATTTTTATTTCGACGGACACTTTGCGCGATTTCCGCTAGTGCCCGCGTTTATGCAGCTTCGCTTCGTATTAATCTGCGCAAAAGCCCTCGGCTACGAGCTGGACGGCACGCAAAAGATAGAAAATTTAAAATTTAAAAATTTCATCCGCCCGGGCGATGAAATTTCAATCAAAATCACTGAGGCAAGCGGCAAACTCCGCTTTGAAATTTCAAACGACAAGGTTTGCGCCAGTGGAAGAATCTGCCTTTAAGCCCGCGTTTTTGCTGCCCTACTTCAACCACCCCGCGCGCATCGCCGAGCTCGTGCACGCCCTGGCGCCAATCGCGCCCGTGCTGATCGTGGACGATGGCAGCGACGAAGCGAGCAAAAGCGCGCTAAAGGGGCTTACGGCTAAAATTTACACCCGCGCGCAAAACGGCGGCAAAGGCGCTGCCGTGTGCGACGGGCTGGCGTGGGCGAAGGAGGTTGGATTTACGCACGCCTTTCAGATCGACGCGGACTTTCAGCACGACGTAAGCAGATGCGAGGAGTTTTTGGCGCTTGCGGCGCAGCAGCCTTTCGCACTGATCTGCGCTGCGCCCGCGTATGACGAAAGTGCGCCCAAATCCCGCCTACACGGACGCAAGATAATGAATTTTTGGTGCGTGATAAATACCCTCTCGTACCGCATAAAAGACGCGATGTGCGGCTTTAGAATTTACCCGCTAGAGGGGATCGTGCCGCTTCTGCCCCGCACTAAGAGCCGTAGGATGGGCTTTGATGCCGAAATTTTAATCCTGGCGGTGCGCGCGGGGCTAGAGATAAAATGGCTTGATCTGGCGGTGCGCTACGAAACGGGCGGAGTGAGCCACTTCGCGCCGTTTCGGGATAATCTCGGAATTTCGCTGATGCACGCGAGGCTATTTTGCGGACTTCCGCTCTGGCTTGCAAAAAGGGCGCTAGAGCGCGGCTGCGATAAATTTAAAAAGCGCGACTTACAGGAGGCTTCGCAACAGAGCGCGAATGAAATTTTGCAAGGGCTAGCGGAGCAAAACCTTTGCAGCGGCGCGCGGCGCGATAGTTGCAAAGGTGCGAAAAAAGAGATGGACGGCGGCGCAGACGAAAAAGCTGGTACCGAAAAATGCGGCGACAAAGCCGCAGCACAAAGCTCACAGGTGGAAAATTCAGCGCAAAGCTCGCTCGTAAAAGCATCGCGGCAGAGCGCCGCCGCAAAGGACGGGCGCGATGGCTAAGCACTGGAGCGAAAACAACGAAAAGGCGGGCGCGGCGCTTTTAAATTTAGCTCGCTTTGTCACGCTTCACACGCCCGATTTTTGTATGCGAGCTACCGCGCTTTTTATCTCGGCGATCTATTTTGCGCTGCTTAAAAATGAGCGACGCGCGATCAGGGAGTTTTTGCGGCGCGCGCTTGATCGCGAGCCCAAGACCCGCGAAATTTACGCGAATTTTTATAAATTTTCCCTCAGTCTGTGCGAAAAAATCGCAGTTTGGAACGGTAAGATCGCGCTGGATCAAATACGGGTGCAAAGCGGCATGAGGGAACTTCTAAGCGACGGAACGGGCAAAATTTTAATCACTTCGCACTTCGGCAACACCGAGATCGCGCGCGCCCTTTCGGCAAACACGGCGGGGATAAAAATCAACGTGCTGATCTTTCGCAAACACAGCGAAAATTTTATGAAATTTATCGAAAAAATGGGCGGCGGCGTGAAAATTCTCTACGTCGGCGAGCTCGGCATCGGCGAGATGCTGCAAATCAAAGAACTACTGCAAAACGGCGAGCATATCGCAGTAATGGGCGATCGTATGCCGGTGGGCTCGGATAAATTTCAAAGCGAGGATTTTTTAGGACGCAGCGCGAACTTCCCGATCGGCGGCTACCTGCTTGCCAAAATTTTGGACGCGCCGCTATTTAGCCTATGGTGCTACGAAGGGCGCGAAGGGCGTGAGCTTCGGCTGCAGCCGCTGCCTGCGCCGCTAAAGAGCCGCGATAAGGCGCGATCGGTCGCGCTAGCGCTTAAATGCTACGTGCGTCAGCTCGAGCTTTATGCCAGAGAATTTCCTTCTCAGTGGTATAATTTCTTTGATTTTTGGGCGCAAGGGAAAAACGCGAGCGATGCAGAGCGCGACGGCGCGCAAAATTTCGGCGAGACGAGCACGGATACTGCGTCAAATTTAAATGGCGCAGCGGATTTAAAAGATACGGCAAGTCCAAACGCCGCGCCGAATTTGAAAAGTACGGCGGACTCGGATACTGCGCTAAATTTAGATAATTCGAATTTAGCCGCCGCAAAATCCGCCACGCAAGACGAAAAATTTCATAGCGGAGAGAGGAATGAAAGAATATAAATTTCGCGCCAGATTTTACGACGCCGATCCGATGGGCGTGATGTGGCACGGCAACTACGTAAAGCTCTGCGAGGACGCTAGATGCGAGTTTTGGCGCGACGCGGGCTACACATATATGCAGATGAGAGATGATGGATTTATATATCCCATTATCAAAATGGAGTTTAAATTTATCGCTCCGATACTTTTTGACGACGAGGTTGCGGTAAGCATCGAGCTGCTCGAGTGCGACACAATAATAAAATTCTCCTACCGCATCAAAAGCCTATCGGGCGCGCTATTAGCCAAAGCTACTACGTCGCAAGCCGCGGTGGAGCTTGATTCTAAAAGGACGCTGTATGAGATACCGCCGCAGCTAAGGGCGTGCGCGGATAAAATTTTAGCGGGGAAAAATTCCGCGAGTAAAATTTCAATGGCAGATAGAATTTCAGCAGCAGATAAAAATTCGACAACGAATGAGATTTCGACGGCAAGCAAAACCGCGCCCGAGCAAGAGCGCCCTCAAAATGCCGCGGCGAATGAAATTTTGCCTAGCGATAACGAGCAGCGAAATTTAGCGAGCATAAAATTTAAAGGACTACGATGAAAATTTTAGCTTTATTTTTAGCGATTTTGGGACTTGCGAGCGCGCTTGAAGTAAGCGATCTGGCCCTTAAGACTGATAATATCGGCGGCAAATTTAGCGAAACGCTCAGCATCGAGGGCTTTGCCGAGCCCGTGCGAAGCAGCGGCGAGTTCAGGATCAAAGGCGGCGAGCTGTTTTGGACGACGCTAGAGCCGGTGCGAAGCGAGCTAAAAATCGGCGCGGACGGCGTCTTTGAGCGCAGCGGCGAAGCGTGGGTCAAAAGTGCGGACTCGCTTTTTGATAAGGACACCTTTTTGGCGATCTCGCGCCTGGACGTAGCGCGACTTAGCAAAAATTTCTCGATCGCGCTAAGCGGCAGCAAAGATGCGTGGCGCGCCGAGCTAAGCCCTAAGGGG
Source organism: uncultured Campylobacter sp. (assembly GCA_963529595.1). Classification (GTDB taxonomy): domain Bacteria; phylum Campylobacterota; class Campylobacteria; order Campylobacterales; family Campylobacteraceae; genus Campylobacter_B. Next base: position 2,904 of record CAUSBF010000073.1, on the reverse strand, counting down.
ATGCTGCAAAATATCTTTAAAAATATCGTGATCGAGGGCGGCGCCTACGTCAGGGTGCTGCGGATTAGCAGCGCTAACGGCGACGTGAGCGAAAACGTATTTTCGGGCGTCGTGAGCTTAGATGAGTAAGAGCGCGATCCTAGCGGCATTCGGCGCGGTTTTCATCGCGCTTTGCGCCTATATAGCGTTAAATTTAAACCGCGTAAATTCCGATTTTTACGAGCTGAGCGGCATCGAAATTTCGGGCGAGCAGAAACAGAGCGTCGAGGATTTCAACCGCGAGATCGCGCGGCAAATCATCGTCGCAAGCGCAGAGAGAGCGAACTTTGACGCATTCATTGCAGATATGCAAAAAAGCAGGCTCTTTGAGAGCATAATTTATGAGGTAAAGGACGCGAGCGTGTATCAGAGCGAGCTTGCGCGCTTTGCGCCCGCGATGCTCGATGATGCGAGCGTGGAGCTTTTAAAAAGCGATCCACAGGCCTTTTTTGAGCGTAGCGCACGTGAGATTTACTCAAAATTTCGCCCGCTTAGCCTCTCGCAGGATTTTTTCTCGCTTAGCCTTCACTCGCGCCTAGGCGCTCGCGGCGCGATCAAGCTTGATCCTGCGCAAAACCGCTTCATCGCGACCATTGACGGCGCGCCGCACTACCTCGCTACGGCTAAGCTCGCTCCGAAAGCAAACGACGACGCGCTTAGCGCTCTTGTGCGCGAGGCGCAAAAGAGCGAAATTTTAATCTCCGGCACCGCCCTTTTTAGCGCTTTGGGCAAAAGTGCGGGCGTGCGTGAAAGCTCCGTCGCGGGCGCCGTATCGCTTAGCCTGTGCGCGGCGCTGCTGCTGGCGGCATTTTCGCGCGCACGGATCTTCTGCCTGCTGCTGCCCGCGCTTTTCGGGCTTGCCTGCGGCGTAGCGGCTACGATGGCGATCCGCGGCTCGATCCACATCCTAAGCGCCGTGGTTTCGACTAGCCTAATAGGGCTGATGCTGGATTACGCGGTGCACTGGCTGGGCGCAAACATTGCGCGCAAAATCGAGGCTCGCTCGATAAAAAGCATGCGGAACATCCTGCTTCTAGGCTTTTTCATCACCGCGGGAGGTTACTTCGTATTTTTATTCAGCCCGTTTTTTCTGCTCAAAGAGATCGCGATCTTTGCGATAACCGCACTTGCGGGGGCATTTTGCTTTAGCTACTTCGCCCTGCCGCTGCTTCTTGAAGGAGTGCAATTTCGCCCCGCCCCGCTCTTTGCAAAAGCTCTTGAGCTCTACGCAAAGGCGCTTTGCAAGATAAACCTAAGCCTAAAAGCGCTCATTCTCATTTGCGCGGCGTTGCTTGCGTTTTTGTATTTTAAAATGGAGCTTAAGGACGATGTCAGCGAATACGCGAGCTTGGATAAAAACCTGATCGCGATGAGCGCCAAGCTCGCAAGCATCGGAGGTTCCAGCTTCGATCTGATCGTGGGCAACGATGCAGGCGCGGTAGCCAAAGAGGCCGTGGCGCGCGGTCTTGCAGACTCATACACCGGCGCGCCAATTTTGGATCCAGCTACGCAGAGCTTTATCAAGCAGGCCTTTGCAAACTACGATAGAAGCGCATTTTTACGTCTTGGGCTTAGTCGCGAGCTCGTGGACGCGAACTTTGCCAAGATCGCGGATGCACCCATTTTAAGCTACGAACAGGCTAGAAGCTCCGTCCTTTTTGCCGCGATGCCGAGCATCGATCCGCATATCGCTTTTTTGCGCGGCGTGCGCGATAAAGCTGCCGTAAGCGAGCTTGCCGCGCAGATGGGCGCGCTGCATCTAAATATGCGAAGCGCCATAAGCGAAGCGTTTTCGCAGATCAAAATCAACGCCCTGTATCTAAAATGCGCTGCATACGCCCTCGCGCTCGCACTGCTGTGGGCGTTTTTCGGCGCGCGGACGGCGTGGCTGATCGTTATCTGCGTTTTTGAGACAAATTTGGCCGTGCTTGCCCTGCTTAGCGCATTCGGCGTGAGCGTGAATATATTTGCGATCTTTGCGCTGATCCTCTCAGGTGCCGTGGGGATAGACTATATGATCTTTGCAAACAACGATAAGATGGCGCTTAGCGATAAAATTTTCGGCATCACGCTCGCGTCTTTAACCAGCATAATCTCCTTTTTTACGCTCGCTTTCAGCTCCACTAAAGCCGTGGCGCTGTTTGGGCTCTGCGTCAGCCTTAACATCGCGCTAACGGCGATCTTAGCGCAAGTTTTGGCGGCGAGCAAGAAAAGCTAATCAAGCGGGAGCCAAAGAGCTGAAAGCACTGAATAGACGCTCTTTGCCCGCTTGCAGATAAAATTTTATAAAAGAGAGCACCGTGAAATTTACGCAGCCGCGGCGAATGAAAATTTATTCTAAAGCGCCGCGAGATAAAATTTAGTCTGCATGTGCAAGATAAAATTTAACCGATTAGAGCGCAAGATAAAATTTGAGATGAAATTTCGACCAAGCAAGCTGTGAACCGGAATTTAAAAAATAAGGTTGCGGGATAAATTTTAAAAGTCGATCTTTGGCGCAGCGTCTCGAAGCATGCTATTAAATTTAAACCTATGCAGTGCATTTTTAAATTTAAACCCTTGCGGCGCGTTATTAAATTTAAATTTACGCGCCGCAGACCGCCCTACTCGCCGCTTTTGCCCGCTTTTATCATCTTTATAAATTCCTTTGCGAGCTTGGAGGGCTTTTTATACACGACCGAAAACGACACGTCCAAAAGCGGCTCATCAGCGACGTCAAAGAGCGTGATGTAGTCCTTTTGCGTCTCAAAAATGTACCGCGCGAAGCTGAAACTCACGCAAAGCCCCGCCGCGACCATCGCGTTAGCCACGTACAGATAGGAGGTGTCGCAGAAAATTTGAGGCGTAAAGCCCGCATTTTCAAAG
>CAUSBF010000072.1:0-8216 GCA_963529595.1 uncultured Campylobacter sp. | reverse complement strand
CAATCTTTTCGGTCATCTCTCCCGAGGGCTGTGCCGCGATTTTGTGGAACGATCCGAGCAAGAGCGAGGCCGCTACGAAAGCGTTAAAGATCACCGCCGAGGAGCTAAAAGAGCTGGGCTTGATCGACGACGTGATCAAAGAGCCTAAAACGGGCGCCCACAGAGATAAAGACGGCGCGATAAAAGCGCTTGGAAACTACGTCTTAACCGAGCTGCACAAGCTAGACGATCTTAGCATAGACGAGCTCATTAGCAGAAGACAACAAAAAATTTTAAGGTTCGGTGCTTACAAAGAGAACTAAATTTTAAATTTCACGACTTTTTTAAAACCAAATTTAATAACTTCACACTCTAAGAGGACAAATGGAAAATACAAATCAAAATTCCGCTCAGACCGCCGTTTCAAATTCTAATCAAAACGGTAGAAAAACTTACGCTAAAACGCACGTTCCCGTCGAGGGCTACCAGATCGAGGAGCTCCGCTCGATGGATCTTGAAAATCTCATCGCTATAGCAGACGAGCTAGGCGTCGAGAACCCGCGCGAATTCCGCCGCCAAGCGCTCGTTTTTGAAATTTTACGCATGCAGACGAAGCAGGGCGGCTTCATACTTTTTACGGGGATTTTGGAGGTTACCGCCGAGGGTTACGGCTTTTTGCGCGGTATAGATTCAAATTTAAGCGACAGCGCCAACGACGCCTACGTGAGCCTCAGCCAGATCCGTAAATTCGCCCTTCGCGTCGGCGACATCGTCACGGGTCAGGTGCGCGAGCCGAAGGATCAGGAGAAGTACTACGCGCTCTTAAAGATTGAGGCGATCAATTATAAATCTATCCAAGAGGCCAGAGAGCGCCCGCTATTTGATAATCTCACGCCGCTTTTCCCGACCGAAAAGTTAAAGCTCGAATATGACCCGATGCGCCTTACCGGTCGCGTGCTCGATCTTTTCACCCCGATCGGCAAGGGGCAGCGCGGGCTCATCACGGCGCCTCCGCGAAGCGGTAAAACGGAGCTTATGAAAGAGCTTGCCAACGGCATTACGCGCAACCACCCCGAGGTCGAGCTTTTGGTATTGCTAGTCGACGAGCGCCCGGAGGAGGTGACCGATATGGAGCGCAGCGTGCGCGGCGAGGTATTTAGCTCGACCTTCGATCAGCCCGCATTCAACCACGTTCGCGTCGCCGAGCTCGTCATCGAAAAGGCAAAACGCGCCGTCGAAAATGGCAAGGACGTCGTCATCCTGCTTGATAGTATCACCCGCCTTGCGCGCGCCTATAACACTGTCACGCCTAGCAGCGGCAAAGTCCTAAGCGGCGGCGTGGACGCAAACGCCCTGCACAAGCCGAAGCGCTTCTTCGGTGCGGCGCGAAACATCGAAAACGGCGGCTCGCTCACCATCGTCGCTACCGCGCTCATCGAGACCGGCTCGCGAATGGACGACGTGATCTTCGAGGAGTTCAAAGGCACGGGCAACAGCGAGATCATCCTCGATCGCAACATATCGGACCGCAGAATTTACCCCGCGATCAATATCACCAAGTCCGGCACGCGCAAAGAGGAGCTTTTGCAAGGCAGCGAAAATCTGCAAAAAATCTGGGCGTTGCGCTCGGCTATCTCGACGATGGACGACGTCGAGGCGCTAAAATTTTTATACGCCAAGATGCTAAAAACCAAAGACAACACCGAGTTGCTATCGATAATGAACGGCTAAATTTTATTAAATTTAGCCTTATTTAAAATTTCGCTCTAAATTTAGCGGCGGAGCTCGCGCCGCTTGCCGCAAATACCGCCACGTAGCTTTGTATGCGCTTTTTCCAAGCGGCGCGTCTTTTTTTCAAACTCCACTATTATAAGTTTAAATTTATCGCGATATTTGCTAAACGTTTTGCGCTCGAAGCACGAGGTGCGGCGCCGTCCGATAAAATTTTACTTCGGTAAAATCTATTCGTAAGATGTCAAGCGTAAAATTTTACGAGGAATTTTATGTTTTGCTACGCACGGAGCTAGGGCGCTTGATATCGTTACTTCAAATTAATATAATACTGCCAACATCATATCATTTCATAAGCTCAAAAAGCTTCATAAATCCTATATATCTGTTTCCATGGTTATCTAATCTAGTCTCATAACAATCAATAATACCAAGGCAGCTTTCCTCGGAATTTATATTTTTTAAAAATATATCAAAATTCCGTTTCGTGCTATTGAATATAAAATTTGGATCGTCACGATACCGCTTGCTCGGCTCATACTCATTGGGGATACGTTTTATCGCTATAAATTTCATACAAAATTGGCTTTCGCCCAGTATTCTATCAATAAACGATGTTTCTTTACGGCATTCTTTTATGGTGAAAGTATCTGATAAATAAATATTTGATGAATAATGCTGATCTAGAATAATCACTTTACCTTTTTCTTTTTCATAGTCTATTTTTCTATTGCCTTCAAATGGTCTATACGTGTAATTATCTCCCGCATCGACATTATTGACAGTATGGTGGTAGATAAAATCTGAAAAAGTCCATGGGATTTTTTCATCCGATACCATTTCGTCTGTAATATCTCTAAAAGGGAGTGAAGAATTTAAATCATGTATTAAATTAAAGTCCTTGTCATTTGAATGATTTTCAAAGATTTCGTTGATTTTAGAAATAGCTTCGTGAAATGTTAAGTTGGTATCTATGGTGTAAAGTTTATTGTATTTGGACTTCCCTTCATAATAATAATTTTCCAATTCGTCCTGTACGAAATTTTGCACTATCTCATCTTTGCTAAGCCATTTTAGATCGCCGAAGCTAAACCCGCTGTAATTAAGCGCACCGACGATCACACAAACGCCGAGCGCGGCGATTAGGACTTTGGCTAGAAATTTAAGAGCTTTGAAAATTTACTCCTTTAGCAAAACGCTAGTTAAAATACAAGCCTAACGGGCTGCGATGTTAAGCGACCTTTTTAAATTTAAACTCGCTCAAAGAGGGGTTAAATTTAAACCCGTGCCGCCTAAATTTAGCAGAATCGCTTCCTACTTCCCGCCGAAAAACAGCAGATTTGCCATTATGATCACGATCGCGACGGGCGCTACGAAGCGTAGCGAAAAGTACCAAATTTTAAATCCCAGCTCGCCCATATCGGCGCCAAAAAGCCCGCGCAGGCGCTGCGCATCCATCACGAAGCCCACGAAGATCGCCGAGGTTAGCGCGCCGAGGGGCAGCATGACGTTTGAGCTTACGAAGTCCAAGCAGTCAAAAAAGCTCGCGCCGAAAAGCTTAAATTTGCTCGCATAATCCGCGTGCATCGATAGTAGCGAGCATGCGCCTAGCACCGCTATGACGCACCCCGAGATGCAGACTGCGCGCAGGCGCGAAATTTTAAATCTGCCGATGAGATAGAAGACGAAAGGCTCGATCATCGAAACCGCGCTCGTGATCCCCGCGAAAAAGAGCGAGACGAAAAACGCGACTTCAAGCACCTGCCCCGCTAGCCCCATTTTTGCAAACATCGTAGTGAGCGAGACGAACACAAGCCCCGCACCCTGCGCGGGATCGGCGCGGAATTCGAAGATGAAGGTAAAGACGATGAGCCCCATCATCAGCCCGATCGCGATGTTGATAAATACGATGTTTACCGAGCTGCGCACCAGCTGCACCCCCTCGCTAAGAGATGCCGCGTATGCCGCGATACAGCCGACGCCCACGCACAGGGTAAAGAGCGCGAGCCCGAGCGCGGAGAGGACGGAGTTAACGGTGATTTTACCGAAGTCTGGGTAGAAAAGAAATTTCGCCGCCGCGCCGAAGCCCTGCATCGTGCACGCATACGCAAGCATCGCGAGCAGCAGCACGAAAAGTAGCGGCATCATCACGACGTTTAGCCGCTCGATACCGCTTTTGATGCCGCGCGCGACGACGGATAGCGTCAGCACGAGCGCAAGCGCGTAAAAGCCCAGACTCGTGGTTAGCGAATGCGAGATGAGATCGTCAAAGACGGCGCCCGCTTCCTCGGCGGTTGCGGGCAGCGGAGAAAAGCCCAAAAAGATATAGCGGATCACCCAGCCGAGGATGACGAGGTAAAAGGACAGCACCAGCATGCCGCCCGCGATGAAAATGCCTCCTGCGCGCCATTTGCGTCCGCCGCGCGGTGCCAGCGTCTCGTATGCGCTCTGCCGATCACTCCCGCATAGCCTGCCCACCACCATCTCGGCTAGCAATACGCTAAAGCCCACGCCCAGTGTGAGCGCGAGGTATAAAAGCACGAAGGCGCTGCCGCCGTTTTGGCCCACGAGGGTGGGGAATTTCCATGCGTTGCCAAGCCCCACCGCGCCGCCTGCGACGGCAAGTATGAAGCCGATTTTGCTAAATTTATCGTTCATTTTCGCTCCGATTTTTTAAATTTTAAAGCTACGGAATTTTAAAATTCCAAACTACCGCCGCATCTCGCCATGAAATTTGGCTCGCTACTTTGGGCCGCTTTGGCGCTAAATTTTAAAATTCCAAGCGCAATTTCGCGCGGGTCACCACAAAATTTTACGCGCCGCTTCTGCGGCAGATTGCATAGACCACGTCATAAACTATCGCGGCGGCTACGCACCGACCGTCTAGGTTTAGAATTTTAAAATTCCACAGCGTGATTAGACGCGGCTGCGCTACGGCGTCTTTGCCGCGGTCTTGCGCAGGTTGCTGCGCGGGTTAGCGCGGTCACGCCGAAGGCTGATTGCGGTCGCCGCATGCTCCTATCTAGCCATAAAATTTCAAGCGCGATTTTTGACAGCCGTCATAGCCGCTCACGGATCGCCGTGAGTTCGCTATGAAATTTTGTCCGTCGCTTTTAGACTGCTTCAGCGCCAAATTTTAACTTCCATGCTATCCATCCGCTTTGCAAAATTTAAAAATTTAAAATTTTTAGCTGATTGAGCGCGATCACTACGATCGCGACTGGCGCCACGAAGCGCAGTAGCACGAAATACCACAGCTTAAAGCCCATTCGTCCCATATATGGGCGCAGTAGAATTTCGACGGCTCGTTTTTTGATCACGAACCCTACGAAAATCGCCACAATTATGCCGCTAAGAGGCATTAAGATATTCGAGGTTAGGTAATCAAGCGCGTCAAAAAAGCTCTTGCCACCTAGGCTAAAATACTCGCTCGTGCCCCCGTAATAACCCAAAATGCAGCATATCCCTAAAACATACGTCACGGCAAAAACTAAAAGCGAAGCGCGCTTGCGGCTTAGCTTGCGAGAGTTTACGAGATAATAAATCGCAGGCTCCAGCATCGAAATTGCAGAAGTAATCGCCGCGAATAACAGCGAGGTAAAAAATAAAAAGGCTAGGATATTTCCGATCGCACCAAGCTTTGAAAAAAGCACCACCAGCGAGACAAACACTAGCCCAGGACCTTGCGCTTTGGGATCGCCGCCGAATTCAAAAATGAAAGTAAAGACGATAAGTCCCATCATCACGCCGATTAGGACATTAATGCAGACGATATTTATGCTTGAGGTTAGGATATTGGTGCGCGCAGGCAGGCTCGCGGCATAGGTCATAATCGTAGTAACGCCAAGCGAGAGCGTAAAAAACGCAAGTCCTAGCGCCGAAAGAACGCTATCTTTATTAAGCTTAGAGAAGTCAGGTACCAGTAAGAATTTTGCGCTACGTCCGAATCCATCGAAACTCGCGGCGTAAATTAGCATTAAAACCAGCAAAATAAATAGCGCAGGCATCATCCAGACATTAAGCCGCTCGATGCCGCTTTTGACACCTTTAGATACGATGAAAAAGCAAAACGCCGACGCTATGGTAAAGCACACCGCTGCGCTTAAAAAATCACTACCTAAAAGCGCTTTAAATGCTGCGCCGCTTTCATCTATACTTTTTGGCAGATAAAAAGCGCTTGAGACCACGTATTTTAGGATCCAGCCCATTACGACGCTGTAAAAAGCATAGATCAAAAGTGCACTAATCATAAAAAATCCCGCGTATTTCCATGCGCCTTTGTATGAGGGTGCGAGCTTTTCAAATGCGCGCACTGGATCACTTTCGCTTAGCCTGCCTATGACGATCTCGGCTAAAAAAATCACGAAGCTAACCAAAAGCGTCAGCAAAAGATATAGCAAGATAAATGCGCTGCCGCCATTGGTGCCTACTAAAGTGGGGAATTTCCACGCATTACCGAGCCCCACGGCGCTGCCTGCGACTGCGAGGATGAAGCCGATTTTGCTAAATTTATCATTCATATTATGCCTTGTAGCGGAATTTGAAAAGGCAATATTAGCAAAATATAGCTTAACTCGCCAAGCTGGCCGGGTGGAATTTAGGCAAACCCGCTATAATGCCGCGAATTTTAAAGGAGATAAAATGAAATTGATAAAAGAAGTGATGCTCTCTCGCCACAGCTGCCGTAAATTTTGCAGCGACAAGCTAAATAGCGAGCTCGTGCGCGAGATACTTGATCTTGCGCGCTTAAGTCCCAGCTCATGCGGATTAGAGCCGTGGAGGATGATAATAATCTCGGATCCTTGCGAGCTAAAAGAGCTTTCTGTAGCCTGCAACAGCCAGCCACAAGTAGCCGAGTGCTCGCACGCCGTGATTTTAATCGCGCGTAACGATCTGCGCGTGGGCGAAGCGTATTTAGAGCGCACCGTCCGCCGCCGCGCAAATACTCCGCAAAAATATGAAGCTGCGATGAATTATTTCCGCGCGAAATTTGCGGGCTTAGACGACGAAGCGCTGATGAACTACGCGATCAAGCAGCTTTATATCTTAGCGGCAAATATCGCTAATATTGCCGAGGGCTTTGACGTGCGCTCGTGTATAATGACCGGCTTTGACGCCGCGGCTTTGGAAAAATTCTGCGCTTTAGAGGCGAAATTTCGTCCTGCGATCGTCGTGGCTTTGGGACGTGGTGAGCCTAGCAAATACCCGCACACGCGCTACAAGCTGGATGAAATTTTAATCTCTCGCGGCGGCAGCGAAAAAAGATAAAATGAAGCATTTCTGCTCGCAAAGCTAGGCGCGAGCTTTGTTTATTAAAAGCGTCGTTTTGCGAAATTTTATCGGTTTAAAAGTGCGATAGCGTTAAAATGCGCTTAAAATTTCAAAGGATAAACATGCAAGTCAAACTTCTAAATTTTACTCCGCTTTGGGTTTGCTCAAACGCAATCCGCACCTGCTGGCAGAGCTTTGAGCGCGGCGATTGCGGCGGCGCCAAAGACCTAGCGCTCATTGACCGCGTCGGCAATCAGCTCAAGCACTCAAGCACGCTCGAACACCTCTACTACAACTTCTACATCAGCGGTATCTCCCGCGCACTGCTTCAGGAGCTGGCACGCCACCGCCTAGCAAGCCTTAGCGTAAAATCCACGCGCTACACTCTCAAAGAATTGCGCGGCGAGGGCAGCTTCGCGCAAGGCGATTTCGAAAACGCCGCGCGATACATCGTGCTTACCGGCAACGAAGCGGTCGATAATGCAAGTATCGCGGCTCTTGAAAATCTACGTGTAATCTTACAAACCCCAATCAGCCTTGATATCGCCAAATACTGCCTGCCCGAGTGCTACAAGAGCGAGCTTAGCTGGAGCATAAACGCACGAAGCTTGCAAAACTTCCTCGCTCTGCGCTCTAGTAAGGCGGCACTTTGGGAGATCCGCGAGCTTGCAGATAAAATTTACGAAGCGCTGCCGCAGGAGCATAAATTTATATTCCAAAGCTGCATGGCGGGCGGCGAGAAGACGCCTGGCGAGGAGTAGCGAGCGGGATAAAATTTTGATATAAGAGGGCTTGCGATGATAAAACTTACGCAGATGAGAGCGGCTTTTGAAAAAGAGGAGCCGAACGCGCTTTATCTGAGCTACTTAGGATGGGTAAAAACCCTGATCCCATTTTGGAGGCAGGCCGTTGCGAGGATCGCGGAGCTAAGCGGCACGGCGGATGAAAAAAGAGACAAGCATCTGCGAGTTATCGACAATTCTTTGCAACTGATGCAGGCTTGGCGATTTAAAAAGATAAAATACGTGCAAGCAAGAAGAAAAGAGATTGATAGTGCCATAAGTTTTATTCGAAACGGCGCCTTAACGCAGCAGGCATGTAGATACGCCTTTGCGCCCGTCTGTAGAAATTTAGCGGGCATTTTGCGCGGCTTTTTATATGTTTCGACTTTTGGCTATTCGGACGAGCAGCTTCCGACCGTATTCGCTCAAAAAATTTACGGCATTGCACTATGC
>CAUSBF010000071.1:0-8255 GCA_963529595.1 uncultured Campylobacter sp. | reverse complement strand
CTCGCTGCCGTCATTTGAGCCATCATCTACGAGTAAAATTTCTAAGTTAGTATAGGTCTGCGCCGTGATGCGCTCCACGCAAGCGCGCAGGAATTCTTTGACATTATAAACGGGGATGATGACCGAGATTAGGGGATTTTCGCTCATTATTCCTCCCTGTGTATCGTAGCGGCTATGAAATCCAGCCAGCGTCGCCCGATCGTTTCAATTTTAAAGCTCTCCTCGCGCTTGGAGGCGTTTTGTACGAGCCGCTCGCGCAGCTTCTCGTCGCTCATTAGAATTTCAAGCTTTTTAGCGATACTCGCGCTATCGCCTACAGGGCACAAAAACCCATCTACGCCGTCGCTTATAAGCTCGCTAGGACCTGCGATGCAATCCGTAGAAATTCTGGCGGTACCGAAAAATATACTCTCCATCAAAATATTGCAAAAGCCCTCCATCTTGGAGGTTACAACTACGATTTTAGCGCGCTCGTATAAGCTTTCGATATCGCGCACAAAGCCGATGAATTGCACATTTAAGCGCAGCTTCGCAGCTAGGCTTTCAAGGCTCTTTCGCTCCTCTCCGTCGCCAGCGATCACCACCTTCCACTCTTTTAAAAGATTGAAATCTATAAGCGCAAGCGCCTTAAGAAGGACATCAAAGCCCTTATAGACATTGAGCCGGCCGGCTGCTAGGATGATATTTTCTTTAGGCGGGCGAGCCTCTTTAGCATGGCTGATCTCAAACATCGGATTAGGCATAATCACGCGATTTTGCACATATGTGTAATGATCCAGATCGAATTTACTAAGCACGCTAAGACCTACAGCTCGCGGATAAAAGATCCGCTTTAGCGCGCGCCAAATCGGACTTTTTAAAAAGCGATGATTGGTGTGCTCGGAGACGATGATTTTCTGCCCAACTCCAAGATTTGCGATAAGCGTAAGGACATTGGTATTATCTAAAAACGAGATTACTACGTCAAATTTACGATTTTTTAGAAGCCTGTGCAGGGCTAAAATTTTATCGTAGCGCTTTTTTATATTGCCAAATATTCCTAAATCACCCACTCCTAAATCCAAGCTAAGAAGCTCGATCTTAGGATCTAGCGCGTAAAACGGCTCATCTGCGTCAAATTTTATCACGCAGACTTCATTCTCGCGGCAGAAAAAATTTGCCAGCACGCTTAGCACGCGCTCGGCACCGCCCTTTCCTAAAGCAGAAATCACCATAGCTATTTTCATTTTATGAGCCTAAACTTGTTTTTAAAAATTTCATCGAATCCTCTCTTTTACGGCGCAACGCCTCATTTACGACACCCCAATCGATAGTAGGGTTAAAGCGCGCGTCCTTGGGATCTTGCAAAGCTCTATCTTCAAGCCCGAACGAGCCCAAAAGCGAGCTAAAGCGCGACGCACCGCGACTAGCATTAACAAGCACAAAAAACGGCTTATTAAAGATTATGGAAAATACACAGCCGTGAAATGAGTCGGTTAGCACAAACTCCGCGCCCGCAATAGCGCTTAGCCATGCTTTTATGCCGATGCGGTTGCCGCGATCGTTCACCTCATCTATCTCTAGGTCGCCTTGCTTCTTTAATAGCTCTATCGCCGCTTCTGAGCGAGGCGATGGATCTAGGATATAGGCAAAGCCCTTACGCTTTGGCGCATGGCTTAAAAATTTATCGTAAATCTCTTTGTTAGCCAAAAGCGTAGGATCCAGTACCCAGTGCGCATCTACGCCAAAGCATTCGCGCGCAAGCTTTACACCATCGCGCTCGCGCACCGAAATAGCTTTAAATTTAGCCAAATTTGCAGCGTGAGCTTTTAAATCCGCGGGGTTTTTAAGCCCACAGAGCCTATCTCCGCCAAAGCTTGCAGCATAGGCGATCCGCGTGCAGTTAGGCGGCAAAAATCCAAGGCTAAAGCAATCTGCAAAATCCGCAAAATAGCTAGGGCGAAAAACCTGATCGCTTCCTAAAATCACCGCTTCAAAGCACTCTTTCTCGCACAGCGCTTTTAAATCCGCGGGCGTGCAAACAGGCACGGTTAAAGGGATATTTTCCGCTACAAACTCGCTAGTATCGCGCTCGTAAGAGGGATTAAATTTCGCGCCGCAAAGCTCCTTTTTAAGCGCGCATACCACTAAAAATTTAAGATACGCAATCGATAGTTTACTTCTTTGTAGGCGCAAGTTTATGAGACGTGGCTCATGCCCTAGCCCCACTAGCACGCGGCTTAGCGCGTAAGCTTGTAAAATTCCGCCGTAATTATTTACTAGCGGCAGGGTAAAAATCCCGATCTTCATGCAAACTTCCTATAAATTTTATATGCCGCGATCTTTGGTAGCGCCAAAAGCGCTAGCACTTTATTCGCAGCGGCGATTTTTTTAAGCCTAGCAGCGATAAAATCATCACAATCAAAATGCGTAGCACTATATCGCTGAATCTGAAGCTTCTGGCGCAAGATGTAACGCCTAAGCGGGTTTTTCGCGCCATAGAAAATTTCGTTTTTGCACTCCACCTGGCTTTTCTGCGAGCGCTGCACCTCTGCTGCGGATATCCGCTCACAAAAAATCGCCTCGCGCGCCTGCTTCGTAGACTGCGAAAATAGCGCGTCGATCTGAGCTGCACGCGTAATTACGAGCGACGTGCCGCGCCACTCGCTCATTTCGCTTTGCAGCCACGCATCCATCAGCACGACGTCGGCGCATTTGGCAAAAACGTCGGTGCAGGAGTTGCACGCAAGAGGCGTAAAAGCGCGCGAGCTCCAGTATGCAAAGGCGCTACTACTGCGATCGTCTATCGCCTCACTGCCGTCTGCAGCGCGAAATTTAAAGCCAAAGCTCATCGCACTTTTGCCCGCGATTTTATATCTGTAATTAACCGCCGCGAGCTGCTTACGCTCTTTAAACGCAAGATCCGCCAGCTTATGCGTAAAACCAGCACCCTTGCCCTGCCCGCAAACCAGCCCAATAATAAAGCTTATGCGGGATTTAAGGCGCGGATTTTTACTCGCAGCAAGCCTTAAGGCCTTGGCAAAACACGGCAGCGCGCTAATCGCGTATCTGCCCTCACGGCGCGACATCTCCTTTAGCACTGCTTCAAGCGTGAGCGGATAGTAAGCGGACGAGCGCGCACGAGTAAGCTCATCGGCATTTTTTATCACGCTAAATTTAAATAGCGGCACGGAATTTTCGCCCGCATAATTTCGCGTGTTTTTAGAATTCTCGCAGGCAAAATTCTGCGTTGATACGGAATTTTCACAAGAAGCTTTAGAATTCTGCGCGAAATTCTGCGTAAAATTTTCGCAAAAGGAATTTTGCGCACTCGTAAAATTTATAGAATCATCGTCCGCCAAATTCTGTGTTAAATTTGGAATTGCGGAATTCTGCTCGGAATTTTTGGTTGCGGAATTTTGCAAATTCTGTAGCTGCGCTAAATTATTGCAGGCAGAAAAATCACGCTTGGAATTTTGGGCTATAAAATCCCCCTCGTCCGCAGGCACGGCGCAAATCGCGTAATCAATGAGCCCGCGCGCAAAAAGCTCGCGAAAAATATAATCTCCCGCACCGCCGCTTGCACTGCTTAGGCGCTGCGCTTCATCTTTTTTGTAGAATTTATAAGTGGCTAAAAATCTGCCAAAATCAGGGCTAAAGCTTTCCAACTCTGCATATGATTTAGAATTTAGCTCGTTTTCGAGCATATCTTTTTCGTAAAACGGGCAGACTTTTAGACAAATATCACATTTGTCGCGGCACCCTTCGCCCTCCTCAGGCGCGTAAAATCCATTGCCTCCAAGCCGCATTTTTAGCACGCTAAAAGGGCAGCTGCTCGCGCAGACGCCGCAGCCGATACAGCGGTCTTTCGTAACCACTTCGCTAATTACATTGAAGCTCAAGCTCGCCTCCTTATCTTAGCTGCAATGCCGCCAAAAATCGCGCGCTCATAGTCGTTCATCGCCCAAAAATACGCGCTTAGCACAAACATAGCCGAATAAAGCCCGCCGCAAATTAGCAAAAAGCTCACTCCATGTAAGCCTAATGCGTAATTTATCGCTAGGCTTACTGCGATTGCGGGAGCAAATTTTACTACCATCGCGCCGATATTTCGCCAAAATTTAGCGATGTCAAGTCCGATTACACGAGCATAGTAGATATTCATCACGCAGATATTTAACAAGGTGATCGCAAAAGCCGTGCCGCACGCAGCGCCCACGCCACCGTAAGCCTTAGCTAGCGGGATAGAAATAGCGATGTTCACGAGCGTGACGCAAAACGCAGCGATTGAGCGAAATTTGACTTTGTTTTTTGCCTGAAGCACGGCTAGGCCTAAATTTTGAATCAACGGCACGCTTACTGGAAGCACCAAAATAAGCGCGATTGCGTATGAAATTTCATAATTTGCGCCAGCCCATAGCACGATAAACTCTCGCCCAAAAATCACCAAAAGCGACGCGATAAAAAATATCACGTAAAATTGCAGCCTGCCTATTTTGATAAATTCCGCGCTAAGCTCGGAATCGGTGGAGTTGGCAGAGACCATTTTGGCGATTTTAGGAAGCATCACACCGCTAATGGTGAGCGAAAGCGTGACGAAAGTGGCATTTATCGTGCTTGCTACGGCATACGTGGAGACCGCCGTAGCGCCTGCGACCGCGCCTAAGATAAAATTATCGACATTCCAGTTTACTTGATCGACTACGATGCCTAAAAATATAAAAAACGAGTAGCCAAAAATTTGCTTAAGCGTGGAGGCGTCGAAATTTCGTACGCTTATCACGGGCGAGACTTTGCTTTTGCAATAGATGAAATCTGCCGCGACGCAGATTAAATTTACTGCCGTAGCGATGATTACGATCGCGATAGCCTTATATCCCAAAAGTAGCGCAGGCACCGCAGCTAGCGGCAGAGCGATCGTGCGAAAGATCCCAATTAGCTTGATAAATACGAAATTCTCATGCGCCGTAAGGATCGACGAATAGATGCTAAAAGGAAAACTAATCGCTAAATTTGCAGTTAGTAGCATTAGCATAATGCGAATTTCGCCCATCTCGCTAGTGCTTAGCTTAGCGCCAAAAATCGCGTGCAGATTGGCTAGCAGCGCAGCTCCTGCAAGCACGATCACCGCGCTCATTACCAAATACACGCTAAAGATCGTACCGTGCAGCTTATGCATGCGCTCCACTTCGCCGCTTGAGGCGTATTTGGCGGTATAGACCGTCACAGCATTGCCGAAACCCAAATCCAAAATCGCTAAATAGCCAATAACGCTGCTAGCTAAAGAATACAGCCCAAACTCGCTCTGCCCCAGCGCCCGCAGGAAAAACGGCGTATAAACCAAAGTAAGTATCGTAGAAACAAAGATAT
Source organism: uncultured Campylobacter sp. (assembly GCA_963529595.1). Classification (GTDB taxonomy): domain Bacteria; phylum Campylobacterota; class Campylobacteria; order Campylobacterales; family Campylobacteraceae; genus Campylobacter_B. Next base: position 2,906 of record CAUSBF010000071.1, on the reverse strand, counting down.
TTACATACGATAGCACGACGCCGAGCTTGCGCTGTGCGGCTTCGGGGGCGTTTAGAATTTTAAGCAAACAAGGCTTCCTTTTGCTCGCCGCTATTAAACGCGGCGGAGTAAAATTTTAAAATTTCAAATCGCACTTTCACGCTAGAACCTAGAGCTTCTTTTCCCAATTAAGCGCGCTTAGGATGATCTCATCCAAGCTCTCGTGCTCGGGCTGCCAGGAGGTTTTGGTACGAATTTTATCCGCGTTTGAGATGAGGCAGGCAGGATCGCCAGCTCTGCGCGGAGCGATCTGCACTTTAAAATCCACGCCACTTACTTTTTTAGCTTCATTGACGACCTCTTTTACGCTAAAGCCCGTGCCGTAGCCTACGTTAAATACCGCGCTATCACCGCTTTGCAGATAATCAAGCACCGCCAGATGCGCGCTTGCGAGGTCTTCTACGTGGATGTAGTCGCGTATGCAGGTGCCGTCTTTGGTGTCGTAATCATCGCCGAAAATGCTCATCTTATCGCGCTTGCCGACGATCGTTTGGGTCGCTACCTTAATTAGATGCGTCGCGTTCGGGTAGTTTTGCCCGATCGTGCCGTCGCTAGCCGCACCCGCAACGTTGAAGTAGCGCAAAATTCCATATTTAAAATTTGGATTTGCCGCCGCCGCGTCTTTTAGCACCCACTCGACCATCAGTTTGCTTCTGCCGTACGGATTGATCGGATTTTGCGGAGTTTCTTCGCTTACTTGCGGGATGTCGGGCTCGCCGTAGGTCGCTGCCGTGGAGCTAAAGATGAAATCTTTCACGCCGTATTTGTTCGCAAGCGCGATCAAATTCATCGCGTTGGCGGTGTTAGTTAGATAGTATTTTAGCGGATTTTGCGTGCTTTCAAAAACCTCGATAAACGCCGCAAAGTGAATGATCGCATCAAACTTCTCGCGCTTAAAAAGCTTCTCGATCGCAGGGGTGTTTTCTAGGCTTTCCTGCACGAACTCAAACTCGCCCACGTCGCGAAGCGCCTCGATCGCTCGCATCGAGCCTTTGCAAAGATTGTCCAGTATGACGACGTCGTGGCGGTTCGCTTCTAAAAGCGCCTTTGCGACGTGGCTGCCGATGTATCCCGCGCCGCCTGTGATTAAAATTTTCATCTATTCTCCTTCGGATCAAATTTATTAAAATACGCGAGTATAGCCCCTTAGATTAAATCGCCGGTCGCACGCGCAAAAATACGGGGAAGCGCGGCTTTTTCTCGCGGGTTAAATTTTGGTATTGATATGTGATGATCGTGCCCACCTTAGGCGGATTTGCACGCATCTCGTCGCTAAAGCCCGTGCCTACTTTAAATTTCACCCCGCTACGTAGATCTACACAGCTAAGCGAGCCCATCTTGCCCTCGTTTTTGCCGTAGCCCGGATTGATTTTTACGACCTTGCAATCGCTATCGTGCGTCTTTTTGTATTTTAAAATTTTATCGCTGCGCCCGCTTTCATAAAGCGCGTTTGGATCGCGCAGCACGACCCCCTCGCCGCCTGCTGCGATGACGCGATCAAAATACGCCTGTACGTCGGCGTGCGTGCTTACCGGAGTTTGCTGCACGATGAGTAAATTTTGCGCGCCGCTTGAGGCGATAAAATTTCTTAAGATTTCCATCTTCGCGCTTAAATTTTTTTGCTCCTTCGGTAGATCGAAGGCGTAAAATTTTACCCTGCTCCACCGCTCATCGGGCACGCTAGAAGAGACGATCGAGACAAGCTGCTCAAACTCCCCGCGCGCCGTGTATAGCTCGCCGTCCACGAAAAACGGCGGAAAGCCCGCGCTCCAGCCCTCGGGAGCGTTTATGATCTTGCCGCGCCTGGAGCGCAGATTTTTGCCGTCCCAGATCGCGCGCACGCCGTCTAGCTTCTCGCTGATCACCCAGCCCGTGATATTCATGCCGGGGACGTACTCTTTAAGCAGCATCGGTTTAAATTTAGCCTCGTCCGCGATCGCGCCGCAAGCCAAAAACAGCGCGCCCAAAACCGCGCCTTTTAAAATTTTAAAAATTTCACTTCGCATATGCCGCTAGCTCCCTTTCTATAAAGTCGCAAAAAACGGGCGTATAGCTCATGCCCGCGCTCTCTTTTTGCAAGAATTCGCCCATTACGGCGATGTAATTCAGATAATCGTCCTTGGTGATCTTGCCGCGCAAAAGCTCGTATTTCAAAAACAGCCAGTAGGTGTTGAGCACGTCGGATCTGCAGTCCTCGGCGATCTTGGCCTGCTCGCCGCCGTAATACAGCTGCAGAACTTGATCGCCGTGCACGTCGTATTTGCCGGGACGGCCCACGCTAGCGCAGATATGATCGAGCTTGAGCCCGCGAACGGCGCCAAAATCGCTGATGTGATCGAGAAGATCCAGATGGAACCGCCCGTCGTAGCGGCTGCGGTAGTTCTCCCATTTGCTCTTGTTGTTATCGCGATCGTTCGTCTCAAAATACGCCGCGGCGCTTAGATCATAGCACATCGCGCGCGCCATAATCATCGGCAGATCGAACCCGCGCCCGTTGAAGCTCACGAGGCGCGGATTAAAATCCTCGATGAAGGCTAGGAATTTTGCGATTTTATCGCGCTCATTCTCGCCATCAAGCGTCGAGACGCGCAAAAATCTGCCGAATCCGTCCGCCATCACGGCGCTAATGCTAACGACGCGGTGGAAGCAGACGGGCAGGAATTCGCTGCCGGTTTTTTCTTTGAAAATCTCCATCGCCCTAAGCGAGAGCAATTTGTGGTTTAAAATTTTGCTTTTATCCGCGTTAAAGATCGGCTGCTCACCGTAAATTTTAAAATTTAGCGCGTTTAACGCGAGATATTGCGCGGAATTTGAAGCGAGATTTTCGCTCTTTAAGCTTTGGGATGCGGAGCTTTGAGGCGTAGAGC
>CAUSBF010000070.1:0-8257 GCA_963529595.1 uncultured Campylobacter sp. | reverse complement strand
CTTGCCATAAAATAAAATTTAATCGGTCGCCAAATGAAAGTTAAATTTGAAAATTCAATCGCGAGCTTAACCATAAAGCTGAAATTATGCGGCAAGCTTTGTCTTTTGAAGTTATGAAGCGGAATTTCAAAGGAAAAACGACGCATAAAATTTTATGGAATTTTGCGAATTTCGATGCGGTAAAAAGCTAAAATTTTGTGGTGGTGGGCTCACTAGGACTTGAACCTAGGACCATCCGGTTATGAGCCGGATGCTCTAACCAACTGAGCTATGAGCCCGCCAGCGGTGAAAAGAAATGTGATTTTACAAAAATAATCTTAAAACGGCGTTAAAATCAATCATAAATTTCACGCTTATCACTAAGCGAATGTCACGATAAACTCTATGGCGCGCAGCACGACTTTTGTGCAAAATTTAGCGCCGCTTTGAAAGCGAGCAAACAACAAATCAAAGCAAACGATTTAAAATTTAACGGCGCGATTTAAAATGCGTCGCAGTGCACAAGCTAACGACAAACGCACCGCTAGGATTTACAGCGCATTACGGCCTTGCGTAATCTTGCGCCAAATTTAAATTTAAAATCGTGCCGCAGTAAAAATGCCTCATCACATACGGAATGCGAGCGAACCGCGGAAGCTAGCAATGTACCGTATCGCATACGGCAAAATGTCAAAAGATAGCTGAGCAAGCGCACATGCCGTATTGCGTACAAAAACCACAAGCAAATTACAGGCGAGCCGCATAATCGTATCGCGTAGCACGGCGCCTAGCGCGATACGGCACCGTTTAGCATTCACAAAGATGGCGGATAAAAAGATAAATTTTGATGCAAATTTCATCTTTGCGCGCAAATCCTCTTTTAAATCCGCCGCGATAATCTAATCCACTCTTAAATCGCGTGAGCTAATAAGTTTTCACTGGGATAGGCGCTGATAAATCTTGACGACATGTGAATATTCATATGCTCCACGGCAGATATTATTTTCGGCATCGGGACCTTTTGCGATAGAGATAGTTTTCATTTCGCCGTCTATGCTGATTAGAAAGCATCTATCCCCCTTTGTGCTTTTAAGATATGCGGAATTCGCTCCGTTAGGCTCTAACGGAACGTTCGTCATAACAGAAAATCGGATGCGAATTTGCTTTGGGAGATATAGTAAGACTTTATATCTGCCTCAACAATCATTAAATTTGTCGCTAATCTAGAAATATCCGCATCATCTCTAGTAGCCACCCCTGGTACCCGTAATCGCTACTGCAGGCAAAGCGATCGCTACGATACAAACCATAGCTACCATCATCGCTACGGATACTTTTTGGGGCGTTACGTCGTATTAGTAGTTTTGTAGCGACTCTGCGGCGACGGCAAGCGAGCTTTTATTTTTGCGCGCCATGTCGTTGGCGAAGGGCAAAAATAGAAATTTGCCGTATTCTATAAAACCTAATCCCGCGGGAGCGGTCCGACTAAAACGGTTAAGGACCAAACCCGACAAATAAGTTAAGATAGCCAAGATCCAACCGCCCACAAAAAACCAAATAATGCTGCCTAAAATACGCATATTTTACCTCTTTATAAATTATGTAAATCAAGCAAGCCGCCCGTTACAGACGTTGCACAGCCTACCATTGCTTTTGCGGCGTTTTGTGCGGCCTGCACGCTATACCGCACAAAACGAGTCTTGTGCGTCCAAAACTCCCGTACGTAAAACGACTGCGGAATTATAGGGGGGCGGTTAACGATTGGCAACAAGCGCTTTTGCGCGATAAAATTTTACCCTGCAAATAGCTGTAGCAAGGGAGTTTACGAAATTTAAAATTTATTTTGAAAAAGTTAGGAATTTTAAAATTTTGATGATAGAATTTTGAAAAATTTTATAAATTTTTATGAATTTTGCGAACCAAAATTTTAGAATTTTCACGGCGCGGTAAAGCGAAATTTTAAAATTCTGCCACGAATTTTGATATGGATTTTGACGCGAGCTTTGATAGGAAGGTCTTGCCTTTAAATTTGGCGCGAAGTTTTACAGCATAAATTTTAACGGAAGCCCTTAAAACGAATTTTAGCGAAGGACTTGTAGCAAATTCCAAAAAAACCCTACGGCACAAAGTTTAACTAAAACCGGTGCGGCGACGCCGTATTCAAAAACGGCAAAATTTCACGCTTGAAAAGCGGGATTGTATCGCTTGCTAAGTCTCAAAGCTTGACAAATCCGTGCGCGGCAAAATCTCGCGGCACGTTACTAGCGGATTTTTTACTCGCGCCCTTAAAATTCTGCATATACGTTGCTTCGCAAAAATTATCACGCTGCAAAATTTCAAAAGCCTAGCGTCGCACTGCTTTGCAAACTTCTAATGCCGCTCTATCATAGACAGCTACCGCATTATTTTGAAAAATTTTAATCTCACGCCGTCTCGAAGCCTGGCGTTATGCTACTATGCAAATTCTAGTTTCGCGGTGCGCAGAGCCGAGCCGTCTGAGCCGATGCTAGCCTAATCCTCCGCTTCGCTCTCCGCCGCAATCGCTTCGAGGCTTAAAATTTCATCGACATCCTCCAGCTGCGCTACGCCGCTTCCGGCGATGCTTCTGATGCTTGCGTACATCGCGATCGCGCCGTCTCGCGCACGCACGATCTGCTTTTCGCGCTGTTTCCAGATGCGCTCCATCGCGTTGCGCTCCTTATTTAGGCTCTCTTGCATGCCGACGAATGCCGATACGATCGTCTTTATCTGGTTGGCAAACTCGGGCGAGGTTAGATAGTCGTAGAGCATCGCCGTTTTGCTATCTTGATTTTGCCCCGATCTTTTGGCAAACGCAAGCGCCACGACGTGTTCGCGCAAAACGGCGCAAAGCCCCTTAAATTCCTCAAACGAACAGATCCAGATGCTAGCATCGCTCGGCGCTTGATGCAGCCTAGGGCTGTGAGGCGGCATCTGCTCGGTTACGATAACGCCAATCTGCGCGCCCTCGCCTATCATATCGTCTTTGAGTTTGTCGATCCATTTGGGTTCGAAGCTTTTCGTGCGCTTGCTCTCGTATAAAATTTTACCGCAGCCCGCAAACTCCCTCGTATGAACCATCTGCACGCAGTCTGCGCCGCGCGCGCCTTTTTTTACCTCGTCTATCTCGTCCAAAGGAAAGTTTAGCCGCAGATACTCCTGCAGCGCAAGCTCCTGCACCTCGCCCTGAAGCTGCTGCGAGCCCACCTCCGAGCGGCGCTTGAGCTCGTTTATTTGACCGATCAGGCTTTGGATCTGCTCATCTTTTTGGCGGAATTTCAGCTCGTTTTCCTGCGAAATTTGTTTCGTTAGTCGTTCGCGCTCCATATTCATGCGGTTGGTTAGCTCGATCTCGGATTTGGCTTTATTCTCGGCCTCAAGCTCGCTAAATTTACGCTTCTGCGCCTCCATTTCGGCCTTTACTAAATTTAGCTCCGAAATTCTTTGCGATTTTTCTAGCAGCTCCTTTTGTAAAATTTCAAATTTCGCCGCGTTTTCGCTCTCGATCTGAGATTTTGCGAGCGCTAAAATTTTCTCCCGCTCGCTGTTTAGCGCGGAATCGGTCGCCGCTTTTACGCGCTGCTCGAATGCGTTTTCCTTCGCTTGCAGCTGCGCCAGATGCTTCGCATACTCCTCGCGCTTAGCGGCGATCTCGGCTTCAAATTTAAGCGTAGCTTCGTTTTGCTGCTGCTGCCACTTTCGCTTCTGCTGCAAAATTTCATCTTCAAATTTAGCCTTGATATCGCGCTGTAGCGCCTCGTCTATATCAATCTGCGAGCCGCAGTGCGGGCACTTTACGTTAGCCATTTTTACTTCCCAAACTCTGCTCTTTCATCTTTTCAAATTCCTGCGAAATTTGGGCCGCATTGGGCTCATCCGCCATCTTATCGAGCACGGAGTTATAGCGATTTACGAGCAGTATCGCAAGCGCCGAAAAGCAAAAACCGGGCAGCAGCTCGTAAACGATCGCCGAAAGCCCCGATAATATCCAGCAAATGACCGTGATACCGCCTACTAGCATGCCTACTAGAGCCGAGAGCGCGCTCATTTTTTTAGAATACAGGCTGAAAAGAAGCACCGCTCCGAAGCTCGCGCCAAATCCCGCCCAAGCGTTTCCGACGACGTTTAACACCGTATCGTTTGAGCCAAACGCCAAGATCGCGGCGAGCGCGGCGATGATCACGACGGCGATACGGCTGCTTAGCGTCTGCGTGCGCTCGCTCACCTCTTTTTTATAAAACGCGAAGATAAAATCCTTCGTAACCGCGCTCGCGCTTACCAAAAGCTGGCTTGAGATGGTGCTCATAATCGCCGCCAGCACCGCAGAGATTATAACGCCTAGGATAAATGGATGAAAGAAAATTTTACCGAGCTCTAGGAAAATTTTTTCTGGATCGTCTATGCTAAGACCTTTTTGCGAAAAATACACAAAGCCGATCAGACCGCTAAGCATCGCGCCTACTAGCCCTAGCACCATCCACGAAATTCCGATGCGGCGCGCACTATCAAGCTCGCGCGAGCTTCTAATCGCCATAAAGCGCACGATGATGTGCGGCTGCCCGAAGTATCCTAGCCCCCAAGCAAGCAGGCCCAAAACGCCCAAGAAGCTTTGATTGTAAAATAGATCTAGATGGCTCGCGCCATATAGCCGCACCTGCGCAAAAAAGGAGCTGTCCGCAGGGATCTGCAGCGCGCGATAAGAAAACAGAGGGATCAAAATAAGCACCGCAAACATCAGTGCTCCCTGAAACGCATCGGTGATTGCGACGGCCTTAAATCCGCCGAAAAAGGTATAAAACACGACGATTAAGATCGTAGCGACCGCGCCGTATGTAAAGCTTAGCCCGAAAAAGCTCTCAAATGTCTTGCCGCCCGCGATGATGCCGCTGCTAACATAGAGCGTAAAAAATATGATGATCAAAAGCCCGGAGATGATGCGAAGCGTCTTGGTGCGGTCTTTAAAGCGGTTTTCTAAAAAATCCGGGATCGTGACGCTGTCGCTTGCTACCTCGGTGTAAATTCTAAGCCTTTTGGCAAGAAATTTATAGTTGCACCACGCGCCCACGCAAAGTCCTAGGGCGATCCAGATATTGCAAATCCCCGTTGCGAACATCGCGCCCGGCACCCCCAAAAGCATCCAGCCACTCATATCGCTAGCGCCTGCACTAAGCGCCGTTACGAATGGGCCCAGGCGGCGGTTATCGAGCAGATACTCGCTTAAGCTCGCATTCTTGTCATAATAATACCTACCTATAAAAATAAGCGCGCCGAAATATATCGCGATTGCGCAATAGGTCCAAAAGCTCATCGTTACTTCCTTTTAAAAAAGCTAATTTTACTCTATTTCAAATAAAATTTTACTTTCGGAATTTAGCCAGATTTTAACGAAATTTTAGTATTCTTGCCGTTTAAATTTTAAGAAAAAGGCGCCTTGGTTGAACGAGAAAATTTTAAAGGTCGTATTTGTTTTGACTGTAATCGCCGTGGGACTTTATTTCACCTATCCCGAACTGAGCGAAGCGCAAAAAATTTCATACGCCAAAAGCTACGGCATCACTCTTATTTTGACCTCCGGCGGCATTGTGATCGGTATCGCATTAGGATTTATGCTGGCATTTTTAAAATTTCTAAACAATAAATTTTTAAGCTTCATTATCGACGAATACGTGGATATCGTCCGCGGAACTCCAATCGTTATCCAGCTGATGGTGTTCGTGTTTATTATCTTTGCTACGTGGAGCAATAATATCGCAGCTGCGATCTTTGCGCTAGGGCTTAATAGCTCAGCCTACGTCGCAGAGATCGTGCGAAGCGGTATAAATAGCGTCGATCGCGGACAGATGGAAGCAGCGCGTGCGATGGGTCTAGGCTACGGCACAGCGATGAAGGAGATCGTCTTTCCGCAGGCGATAAAAAACATTTTGCCCGCGCTTGCGAATGAGTTTATTAGCCTATTTAAAGAGACCTCGGTCGTGGGCCTCGTAGCAATCACCGATCTTACGTTTTTTTCAAAAAGTATGCAGGCTGCGCTTTATACCGTCCAGCCGATACTTTTTGCCGCAGTACTTTACTATGCAAGCGTGAAATTTTTCTCGTTTTTAGTAAAAATGCTAGAAAGTAGGCTAAACCGCAATGATTGAAATATCAAATTTAACCAAATCCTACGGCAATTTATCGGTATTAAAAGGAATTTCAAAGACCATAAATAAAGGCGATATCGTAGCGATCATCGGTCCAAGCGGCGGCGGTAAATCAACCTTTTTGCGCTGCTTAAATCTGCTTGAAATTCCAAGCGGCGGCACTATTAAAATAGACGGCGAGGATATTACCGATAAGCACACTGATATTAATAAAATTCGCCGCAAAGTTAGTATGGTCTTTCAGCATTTCAACCTCTTTGCAAATAAAAACGTGCTGGAAAATTTAACTCTAGCGCCCATAAAAGCGGGCATTTATACTAAAGAACAAGCCTGCGCAAAAGCAGAGGAGCTGCTGCAAAAGGTCGGTCTTAGCAATAAGGCCTATACTTATCCGCACAAGCTTAGCGGCGGGCAAAAGCAACGCATCGCAATCGCTAGAAGTTTGGCGGTAAATCCGGATGTGATTTTATTCGACGAGCCCACCTCGGCATTAGATCCAGAGATGATCGGCGAGGTGTTAGGTATAATGAAAGAGGTCGCCAAAGAGGGCATTACGATGCTTGTGGTAACGCACGAGATGGGCTTTGCACGCAATGTCGCAAATAGGATTTTTTTTATGGAGGGCGGCAAGATCGCTGTGGACGATACGCCTAAAAACGTATTTGAAAATCCGCAAAATCCGAGATTGAAAGAATTTTTAAATAAAATTTTAAACCACTAAAGGAGAGGGAAATGAAAAAATTTATGAGATTTTTAGTTGCGGGCGCGTTGCTTTGCGGTTCGCTAGTCGCTAAAGACATTACCAAAGATACGCTCATCGTAGGCACGAACGCCGAGTATCCGCCGTTTGAGTTCGTGGATGAAAACTCCAAGGTTACCGGCTTTGATATGGATCTAGTAGCCGAGCTTGCCAAGCGCGCGGGCGTGAAATACGAAATTTTAAATATGAGCTTTGACGGGCTAATCCCTGCGATTAAAAGCGGCAAAATCGATATGATCGCCTCGGGAATGAGCGCGACACCTGCTCGCAAAAAGGCTATTGATTTTACGGCTCCTTACTATAAAGTCGAGAATTTATATGTCAAGCGTAAGGACGATAGCTCGTTAAATTCTAAGGCGGATCTGCAGGGCAAGCGCCTTGCCGCGCAGCTAGGCACTATTCAGGAGCTTGCGATCAGAGATATAAAAGGCGCCGAAGTTAGCGCTACGGAGAATGTTTTTGTAGCCGTTATGTCGCTGAAGAACAAAAAGATTGACGCACTTTGCGTGGATTCATCCGTGGGCTACGAGTATCTTAAGAAAAATGATGATCTCGTAGCGTTTTTTAAAGAATCCGACGGCAGCGAGGGCTTTTCGATCGCATTTGATAAGGACAAATATCCCGAGCTGCTCGCTAAATTCAACGCAGCGCTTGAGGAGATGAAAAAGGATGGAAGCTACGAAAAACTTTTGGAAAAGTATAATTTAAAATAATCCGCGAAATTTAGGCGCAAATTCTGCAATAGGAATTTGCGCCGCCCAAGAGGAATCCTATGAAAAAGATATTTTTAGCACTTGCCATTTTACTCTGCACGCAAAGCTTTGCGGAGCAAAAAGACAGATACGGCATCGCTGCATTTGCAGGCCTTGGCGATGACGGCAGAACCTTTGTTTTTACCTTTAGAAAAGCTCAAAAAGATCGTTTCTTCCCCTGCGACTTAAAAAATTTAAACATAATCGCCGCGGGCGCTTCAAGGTGCATAACGGACGCTAAGGAGCTTAAAAAATTCGACAAAGAATATAAAAAAGCTCTCGAGTCTGTGATAAAACCCGGCAAGCGCTACTACGTAAATTTAATCAATCGCGGCAACGACGCCTATGTTTGCGACGTAAGCGATCCTAAAAGTAATCTGCGATTAGACCTGGTAGCGGCGGGATTTGCCGTACCGATAACCGACGATAGCGAACTTCTTTTAAAAGCCGCCGAGGAAGCCAAAGAGGCTAAGCGCGGAATGTATAGCGCAAAATTTTGGGATGTTACCAACTGCATCCTAAACGGCGTGCCGATGCCGAAAAAGATAGATGAGTGAAATTTACGCGCTTAGCGACGATGTCTTAACGCCGCCGCAAACTATCTTTTT
>CAUSBF010000069.1:0-8287 GCA_963529595.1 uncultured Campylobacter sp. | reverse complement strand
GTATGGGACATACTCACGGCGCAGATCATGGCATGGGCGGCGATGCGGGCAGCACGGCGCACTCTCAAGGCTCGCCGCACGATATGGGACATATGCACGAGGGTAACGGCACTGCGCATGATATGCATTCAGGGCACGCGCATTAAGGACGTTTTGGCTAAGGCGAAATTTTAAGCGACCCATGTTTTGCGCTAAATTTAAAGCGTGAAATTTCAGCGTGCCGCCCGTGCCGCCATGGATGAGATTAAATTTTATTTTGCAGCTTTAACGTGAGGCAGAGATGGGTCTAGAAAACGACCGCAAAATTTCATCTCACCACAACGCGGTTAAATTTAACGCACGGCGCAAAATTCGCTCTGCCGAATTAAATCAGGCGCGCTAATTCAAAAGTTCGCCGTAAATTTAAAATTTATCCGGCGCAAAATCTCGCTGCCTTGAGATTTTTAGAATTTTAAAATTTTATGCCGCGGGATACGCCCGGCTTTGAAATTTTGCGGAATTGAAATTTAAGTAGTTCCGTTAAACGGCTAAATTTTAAAACTGCGGCGGATTACGGATAGCGGGCGGCAAATAGCGCGCTATTTGCAGGCGCCGCAAGCGAGCCGTAAATTTAAAATTTATGCGCGAGGCGCAGCCACAGGCGGAGGATAAAATTTTTGCCGCCCGTTTAAACGCTCGGCAAGCGAAATTTAAGGCCGCGAAATCCGCGCTGCAAAACGAGGCTAAAATTTAAAGACGGGCGCATTTAAGCCGCGCGAGAAATCTAAATTTAAAGCGCGCCGAGGCGCAATAAAGGAATATGAATGAAAAATTTACTCACCATCGCCGCTTTGGATATCAAAGAGTCCTTCCGTTCGCGCTGGTTTTTGCTATATCTGCTGATCTTTAGCGGGCTCGTGGCGGCGTTTTTCATCACGGGGGTGACCGACTCGCGCGTGCTCGGTTTTAGCGGGCTTTCGCGACTGCTGCTGCTGTTTATTCAGATCTGCATCATCATCCTGCCCGTCTTCGTGCTCGTAACCACCAGCAAGGCGATCCTAGCCGACCGCGACCTAAATATCTTAGAATACCTGCTAAGTTTCCCGATCTCGCAGGCGCAGTATTACTACGGCAAGGCGCTGGGAAGGCTATTTGGAGTGTTCGTGCCGATATTTTTGTCGCTGCTTTTGGCGATCGTTTGGGGCGCGATCAAGGGCACGGGCATTCCGTGGGCGATCTGCCTGCTTTATACGGGGCTGCTTTTTAGCTTGTGCGCGGCATTTCTAGGGATCGCGTTTTTGATCTGCGCCGTTTCAAAAAGCCAAGAGATGGGGCTTGGGCTCGCGTTTTTCGTCTGGCTTTTCTGCCTTGCGTTTTTGGATCTCGTACTGATCGGACTGCTCGCAAAAACGGGAGTGAACGAAAATCTGATCTTTGCGATCGCCCTAGCAAACCCGATGGAGGACTTCCGCATCGCCGCCATCAGCCTGTTTGATCCCGATCTTGCGGTCATCGGTACGACGGCGTATTTTATCCTAGATCACTTCGGGCGCGGGCTTTTCATCGCCTTTTCGCTGCTCTATCCGATCGCGCTGGGCGCGGCGAGCCTCGTTTTGGGCTATTTTATCTTTAGATCAAAGGATTTAGCGTGAAATTTCCACTCATTTTGGCGGCATTTATAGCGCTTTGCGGCGCAGCGGAGATGCAAAATTCCGCGGCTCAAGGCTCCGGCTCGGCACAGAATTCTAAGAGCGTGCGCGAGCTTGCGTGGCTTAAAGACGTAAATCTTACCTGCGCCAAATACGGCATCGATACTAGCGCGCACCCTGAATTTCGCGCCTATGCAAGGCTCAAAGACGGCAGAGCGCTCGCGTTTGCTTCGTCCAAGGCGATGTTTGCATATTTTTTCGAGGGTAAAAATTTGAGCGGCAATAACGACGTGGCTTCCGCGGAGGAAAATTTGATGAGTAAAAATTCCGCTAGCGACAATTTCGGCGAGTCCAATTCCACGAACACAAATTTCGGCGACGCGGAGCTTTACGTCACCGATTACGCAAGCGGCGAAATTTTGCGGGCGCAGGACGCGTTTTATGTTTTCGGCAGCGTGCTGCAAAGCGCCAGAGGCGACGATCTCATCACGTTTGCGAGACTGCGCGACGCGCAGGACTTCATGCGCGAGAAAAAGGGGCATAAAATTTTGCAGTTTCGCGAAATCTCCGCTAGGCTAATCGATTATCTAAGATGATCGAGCCGCTTGGCGAAATTTGAACTAAGTTATTCAGTATATTTTATTCATAAAAATTTATCTTTTATTTTAGTGCGTTATTAAGGGAATTTAAAGCAATTAAAAAATACAATCACGTTAAATTTTATCTATAAGAATTAAATAATGTAGTTTATTAGTATATTTATTGAGGGCTGCATTCTCGCTTATTTTTAAAATAAATTTTAAGGAGACGTCATGGCAAACGACAAAATCGCAAAACAAAAAAGCTCACGCAAGAAGGCTGCGACGGATAAAAATTCCGCCACGGATACGGGGCAAAATTCCGCCGCAGACGCACTCAAAAGCTCCTCCGCGTCCGTTTTCGACAAAAGTGCAAGCACTGCTAAAAATTCTGCCGCAAATTCTACGACTTTCGCCTCGCTTACTCGCGACAAAATTTCTAAAAATCGCGCCGCAGGTGAGAATTCCTGCGACGAGTGCGATTGCCAAGCTAAAAATTCCGCACCGAGTTACGATGATAGCGCAAGCTCTGCTTCAAGCACGAACTTTGCGGCGCGCTCAAGCGCTCAAAGCGCAAGCAACGCCCAAAATTCCGCGATAGGCTTTACGACAAATTCCATCTCAAATCCTGCGAAGAGCCCAAGCAGCGAAGACCACTTCTCTTGCTCGCACGAGCATAGCGATAGCTCCGCAATCCACTCGCATCTACACGACGAAGATCTTGCGACCCACCCACATGATCAAGAAGAAAACCTCGCAGCTTATTTGCACGAATACGGCGCAAATTCTGCGGCGTTTTCGCATGAGTGCGACGAGGATTCCGCCATCAGCTCGCACGAGCACGACAAACATTGCCATGATCACAAGCCCCACTCTCATCGCGCGATTATTGGATTTGACGAGCACGGTATCCCAAAAGTTTTAGTGCCCGCAAAGGCTAGTCCGCACACACATAAAGACGCGCAGGGCAATCTTTTCGAGCATTTTCACGAGGCGGAATTTACGGCGGATTATATGAAGGCGGTGCTTGAATACAAAAAGACCTTCCCCACAAAACAAGAAGTACTTGAGAAAACCCCTGATCCCGCCGTGCGCGAAATGATGCTTAGGATGGAGCAGATCGGCGTAGATACGGCGTTTGATCGCTTCGATAAACAGATGCCTATGTGTAGCTATGGACTTAGCGGAGTATGCTGTAAGATCTGCAATATGGGGCCTTGCAAAATTACTAAAAAGGCCGATCGCGGCACTTGCGGTGCGGACGCCGATCTCATCGTGTCGCGCAACCTACTGCGTCAAGTAGCTGCAGGCGTAGCTCAACACGGCGCGCACGCCAGAGAGCTTCTGCTGTCGCTAAAATGGGCGGCGCAGGGCAAATTAGATCTGCCAATCATAGGCGAATACAAAATCCTCAATACCGCCAAAGCCTTTGGAATTCCAACTGAAGGCAGAGAGTTAAAAGAGGTAGCGATCGAGCTTGCCGATACGCTTTTGACAGATCTTTCGCAAAGTAGCGGCGAGTATAAAACCATCACTGCGCTCGCACCCAAGGAGCGTCAAGAAGTATGGCGGAAGCTAGATATCTTGCCGATTAGTGCATATAACGAAGTCTTTGAGGCATATCACCGAACGGGTGTAGGCACGGATGGAGACTGGCGCAGCGTGATGCAGCATCTTTTGCGCTGTGGGCTTGCTTTTACTTTCACCGGCGTAGTAGCTGCGAATATCGCTACGGATGCGCTATTTGGCGTAGGAGATCGCGTAACTTCCAAAAGCAATATGGGCGCGCTCAAAAAAGGCTGGGTCAATATCGCCGTGCACGGACATTTGCCGACATTAGTAAGCCTAATAGTGGAGATCGGAAATTCTAAAGAGTACCAAGACAAGGCTCGCGCAATAGGCGCACAGGGGATCGCATTTTACGGCGTGTGCTGTTCTGGGCTATCGGCGATGTATCGCAACTGGGGCGTCGTACCGCTCTCAAACGCCGTAACTGCCGAACTTGTCATAGGCACGGGAGCGCTTGATCTGTGGGTCGCCGACGTCCAAGATGTCTATCCTGCGATCATGGATGTGGCTAACTGCTTCCAGACCAAGGTCGTTACCACAAGCTCATCAGCTAGGCTTCCCGGAGCCGAGCATATAGGCTACGATCATCACCATAGTAATATCGCCGAGACTAGGAATTTAGCGCGTAAAATTCTAGACCGCGCATTGCAATCTCACGAAAAGCGCAAGGGTCTGCCGGTATATATCCCGCCGTATGAAGTCGAGGCTGAAGTGGGCTTTTCGGTAGAATTCGTCCATAAGCACTACGGCGGCATGGAGCCGTTAGCGCACGCGCTAAAAAGCGGTGAAATTTTAGGCATCGTAAATATGGTCGGTTGCACCAATCCTAAAGTGCCTTATGAGCGCGCTATCATAGATGTCGCACAAACCCTAATCGAAAATAACGTCCTAATCCTGACCAACGGCTGCGCGTCGTTCCCTTTAATGAAGCTGGGCTTTTGCCAAAAAAACGCGTATAAAAAAGCAGGCGCGTCGCTGCGGGCGTTTTTAGAAAAAGACGAGCTTCCGCCGGTATGGCACGTGGGCGAGTGTATCGATAATACCCGCTCCAGCGGAATTTTCGCAGGTATCGCAGGAGTGCTAGGCAAAAATCTCTACGAGCTGCCGCTTGCCTTCACTTCTCCCGAGTGGGCGAACGAAAAGGGCGTCGATGCCTCGCTTGGATTCCGCCTAATGGGCATCGACTCATATCACTGCGTCGAGTATCAAATCCACGGCTCCGCAAACGTCATACACTTTTTCAAAGAGGGCACCAGGCGGGCGCTTGGCTCTGTGATGCACGTAGATACCGATCCGAT
This sequence comes from uncultured Campylobacter sp., assembly GCA_963529595.1. Lineage (GTDB taxonomy): Bacteria > Campylobacterota > Campylobacteria > Campylobacterales > Campylobacteraceae > Campylobacter_B. The sequence continues at coordinate 3,214 of CAUSBF010000069.1, read as the reverse complement.
CGCGCTCGCGCTAAAAATGGTAAGCGATATGCGCCTAAAGCGTAAAGCTCTAGGCTGGCAGTAGCGACGGACTAATTCATTTCGCATCACATTTTAAACGATGCGAAATTTCATGATAAAATTTAACCTCTTGCGGGTAAATAAAATCCCTCAGCCAAACGGCAAGTAAAATTCTACGACTAAGTGGCTAGCAAAATCGCGATCAAATAAAGAGAAAATTTTCGCGCAGCATCCGTTTGTAGAATTTTAAATCAAATCTTCAAATCCTGCATAAAATTTCGCCGCGCGCCACATCTGCTGCTAAATCGGCGGAATCCGCCATCGAGCTTAAGCGCATCTTTCGCGAAAGGATGAAATTTTAAAATTCCATCTCAGCATAAATTTCGTAGACGCTCATCTGAAATCCACAAGCGAAATTTCGCTTAAAAGCCTTATTACACGGAGCTGCACGCCATTAGATTCGCTCACATATATGAAAGCCGAAATCATAAAAATTTAATATGATATATGCTAAAATGCCACATCTGTTTAAGGATTTAGATGTATAAATCAAAGTCGCTGCAGTCTCTAAGTCATCATCGGCAGAAGACGTCGTGCGAGGCGGAGGCTCTGCTGTCAAGTCCTGCGTTTCGCAGCTTGAGGCGGTGCAGCAAAAGTGCGTCTGTGCTGCGCCTGCAAACATTTTCGGCTGAGACCGCACGGGCGCGAGGACGTCACTGCAAATCTTGCAGGCGGCTAAAATTTCCATCCGGATCTTTTCTGAAATATTGATCTTGGAGATATCACGAAAGAATTTTACTGCAAGCCTTTCGCCTACGAGCCGGAAGGTGGAATTTAAGGCGAAATTTTAAGCGTGTTTCAACGAGGCAAAATTTCAAAGATTAAATTTAAGGCAAAAGATAAAATTTAAAGCAAGGGAAGGTATGAAAAATTTTAAATTTATGCTCGTGCTGCTGATACTGGCGACGATTGCGACGATTGCGATATCGCTTTGTATAGGGCGCTTCGGCCTAAGCATCGCCGAGGTGCTAAAGGCGCTTGGCGGCGGCGAGGTAGCGCAAAACGTCCACAACGTGATCATGCAGGTGCGCCTGCCGCGTATCATCGCCGCAGTGCTCGTGGGCGCGGCACTGGGCATCAGCGGCACGGCGTATCAGGGCGTCTTTAAAAACCAGCTCGTCTCGCCCGATCTTTTGGGCGTGAGCGCGGGGGCTTGCGTGGGCGCAGCGATCGCGATACTGCTTGATCTAAACATCCTTTTGATCCAGCTTTTCGCCTTTATTTTCGGCCTTGCGGCGGTTTGCATTACGCTTCTGATCACGCGCGCGCTGCGTTCCAGCGCCACCATAATGCTCGTGCTTGCGGGCATCATCGTAAGCGGTCTGATGGGCGCGCTGATCGGATTTTTAAAATTTATGGCAGATCCCGAGACGAAGCTTGCAGACATCGTGTATTGGCAGTTAGGAAGCCTCGCGAAGGTCGATCCCTCCGTGCTAGCGATGATAGCGCCGGTGATGGGGGTTTGTATCGCTATCTTGGTGCTGATGAGCTACCGCATAAACGTCCTATCCATGGGCGATGCGACCGCGGCGAAGCTGGGCGTAAACGTCGTGCTGGAGCGGGGCATCATCATCGTCTGCGCGACGCTACTAACCGCAAGCAGCGTGTGTATCAGCGGCATAGTCGCGTGGGTGGGGCTTTTGATGCCGCATCTAACGCGCATGATCGTGGGCGTGAGCAACACTAAAGCGATCCCGGCGAGCATATTTTTAAGCGCGATCTTCGTGCTAATCGTAGATGACGTAGCGCGCAGCATAAATCAAAGCGAGATCCCGTTAGGGGTGCTTACGGGCTTTATCGGCACGCTATTTTTTATATTCATCCTGCTTAAAAACAAAAGGAAGCTAAATGGTTAGGGTTGAGAGCTTAGACTTCGGCTACGTAAAATCCGCCCCTCTGACGCTGCGCGACGTGAATTTCAACCTCGAAGCGGGCGCGATGCTGACGATTTTGGGACAAAACGGCGCGGGCAAATCGACGCTTTTAAATTTAATCAGCGGCACGCTTGAGCCCCTGCGCGGTAAAATTTCAATCGACGGCAAGGATATGACGAGCCTCAGCGCCAAAGGGCGCGCCGAGATCATCGGCTACGTCTCGCAAAGCGAGGTCTGCGAGTACGACTACAGCGTCTTTGAATACGTCCTGATGGGGCGCACGGCGCATATCGGGATCTTTTCGCAGCCGAGCGAAAACGACTACAAACTCGCGCAGCGCTACATGAAAATGCTTGAAATTTGGCACCTAAAAGACAAGATCATCACGCGTCTAAGCGGCGGCCAGAGGCAGATGGCGTCCATCGCGCGCGCCCTTTGCAGCGAGCCCAAGATCGTGATCTTCGACGAGCCGACCTCGGCGTTAGACTTTGCCAACCAATACAAATTCCTCCGCGCCACAAAAGAGCTTCTCAAAAACGGCTACACCGTCGTTTTAGCCACGCACAATCCCGACTTCGCGCTGCTTTTGGGCGGATACGTCGCGCTCGTAAAAGGCGGCGGCGAGGTCGCATACGGCAAGGCAGAGCAGATCATAAAAAGCGAAATTTTAAGCAAGTTATACGATCTGAAGCTCGATGTCAGCTACAACGAAAAGGTCGGCAGGGTCTGTTGTTTGACGTATCCGTTTTGATCCTAACTTCGCGGACGAGCACAGCTCGTCCTTGCGACGGGGAGCTTCGCTCCCTCGACCCACCTAAAGTTTCAGAAATTTTACTGCGTAAAATTTTAAAATTTATCGGTTTAGCTCCTTGCGACAGCCAAGTCGCCGCTGTGAGCGGGAGCGCAAGCACTCCCTGCACCCACCTAAAGTTTCAGAAATTTTACTGCGTAAAATTTTAAAATTTATTGGTTGGCTTCTCGGGGTATTTGGCTGTGTAAAATTTTGAATTTATAGTTTTACTTCGCGGAGAGGTACATCTCGTCCTCGAAATAGAAGCTTCGAAATTTTAAAATTTCATCGCTTCGTCTGTGCGAGCAAGAGGACTTAATGGGCGCTAGCGGCGGTAAAATTTTAGCCTCTGCGGCGGAGTTTTTACGACGGCGAAATTTTGAAATTTAAAAGCGGGCTGCGGGGCCGGAATTTTAAAATTTGCTCCGAATTTTAAGCATAAAAATCAAAATTAATAGTTAAAATTACTAAAAATTATAAATGAGCAAAA
>CAUSBF010000068.1:0-8409 GCA_963529595.1 uncultured Campylobacter sp. | reverse complement strand
GTTCACACTTAGGCGGATTTATAATGCCCGGCATTAGTACGCTTTTAAAGTCGTTCGCGAGCATCGCGCCCGTGCTGGATGTCACGCTTTCAACCAATATCGATCTGGACCCGCTACCGCAAAAGACCGTAAACGCCGTAAACTACGGGATTTTAAAGCCTATCGTGCTTACGATCGAAAACATCGCGGGCAATAATAAAATTTACTTCACGGGCGGCGACGGAGCCTATCTGATGCGGTATTTTCGCAACTCGATCTATGAAAAGGATTTGATCTTTAAATCGATGGTGAGCTTGATCGCAAAAAAGGGGCTCGCATGATAACCATAGCGCTACCAAAAGGCCGTATAGCCGACGATACGCTTAAAATTTTTAAAACCATCTTCGGGCTTGATTTCGCCTTTGAGGATCGCAAACTCATAATGCAAGAGGGCGATTTTAAATTCCTTTACGTCCGCAACCAAGATATCCCTACTTACGTTATGGGCGGTGCGGCGGATATCGGCGTAGTGGGGCTTGACGTGCTTGAGGAGCACCGCCCCGACGTACTTACATTGCTTGATCTTAAAATCGGAAAATGTCGCGTCTGCGTGGGCGTACATGCGGGCACTCAGCTAAACTACGGCGCTCCGAGCCTAAAAATCGCTACGAAAATGCCCAACATCACGCGCGAATACTTCGCCTCCAAGGCTGTCGCCGTAAATATCATCAAACTCTACGGCTCGATCGAGTTAGCCCCGCTCATAGGGCTTGCCGACGCTATCGTCGATGTCGTGGAGACAGGCGCTACGATGAAACAAAACGGCCTACAGCCCGCAGAAACCATAATGCAAAGCTCCGCGCACCTCATCGCCAACAAAAACAGCTTCGTGCTAAAACGCGATGAAATTTTAAACCTGCGAGATAAACTAGCCCACACGATCGCGTAAATGCTCGCTTGCCCCGCCACGCAGTGCTTGCGGTCGGCGCGGCATATTTTGCGTGAGTGATCATCGCCGCCTTAGCGCGCTGTCGTTTAAAAAACCGCTGCGTATAGAATTTTTTGGCAGCAACCAACCGCACCGACTAAATTTAAACCAGCCTGCAAATTTGATCTATCAAGAAGCGGAAGCGCTGTCGAGCCACGGGGCGTAAAATTTTAAAATTTTATCGCTACAAATTTTAAAATTTAGCCTAAATTTGCAGCTCGTAGAATTCCGAAATTCTAAAACCCTGCGGCATAGAATTTCAAAATTCCAAAATCTCGCTCCGTATTTTGCGCAGTCAAATTTCAAAATTTTGCAAGCTCTAAATTTAGGCTCAAATTCAAAAGGCTTGGAGAAAGCGGGGTTTAAAAATTTTACTCGGCGAAATTTTACTGCGATAAAATTTTACGTAGTAAAGCTATACCTAAAATTTCAAATCCGCTAAAGTTTAAAATTTTAAAGCTGCGTGGAGATTCGCCAAAGTAAAACTTCGCAAAAATTTAGCTAGAAATTTAAAAACGCTCATGCCGTTTGTCGTACCGTAGGTAGACCAGCGCGACAATATAATTCAACTCTGCCGAGGCACGGCGAGCTGTTATTGCGACAACTCAAGCGACGCGCTATAAGCCTCACCGACGCAATAAAGCAGGAAGCGGTCTATGTGCCTGTAAATTTGTGGCAGATAAAATTCCGCCTCGATAAACGCAATAAATTTAGATATCACGGACGATCTACGTGATTTTAGTTTTTGCGTGCAGCACAGTAAATTTTACATGCAGCAAGCTTTGAGCCGAAAATATTGTCGTCTCTTATCGCGGTCGCGCCAAAAACCATGACTGTTTGCGACGCCAAAAGCTACTTACGTGCAAAGCGAACAAGAATAAAATTTTACCGACCTGGCGCGACGAAAGAGCCGCACCTACGCCGCGATGATTTCGCGCACCTTTTCGGTAAAATTATCGCTCACGATGTATTCGGTCGGATAAACGAGCACCTCGCTGCCGTTGCGGATCCGCAGGATCAGCCGCTTGGTATTTTTTAGCGCCGTGTCGCAAAAGGCGAGGTGGTAAATTTTATAAATTTTCTCGCGGCTAAGCTCGCCCAAGCTTAGCTCAAACTCGAAATCCTGCGCGTTTTTGCGCTGTGCCTCGCGCTCTTTGCGCGCCTTAAGTACGGGATCCTCCGCAGCAAACCCGCCCCTTCGCTCAGCAAAATTTCCTCCGCCAAAGCTGCCACCTCGTTCGCCACCAAAGTTTCTGCTGGAGCCGAAATTGCCGCCACTAAAGCCCTCACGCTCCCTACCGCCAAAGCCTCGCACCTTACTAGGCACGTAGCCGTCGATATTCTGCGCGGCATCTAGGGTTAAAATTTCATCCAAATAAATTTGAAATTTCCCGCCGTAAGGGGATGTGTTTTTGCTAAGCCGCGCCCAAAACGCCATCGGGCGCTCCAGCTCCGCGTCCGTTAGCGCAGTGACCGCATCACAAATATCGCCGAACGCACTCATCTCGAAGCTGCCCGCAAGATCAAGCACCGTAAGATTTGCCATCTGCTTGCCCGATTTGGTCGTGCGGGTATGGACATTTTCAATCTTGCCGACGCACAAAATTTTAACGCTCGCATCCTCGTCGCCCACCAGTTCGTCGAATTCGTTCGATTTAGTATGTGCGATTGCTCCAAGCTGTGCGGCGTAAGCTTTGAGTGGATTCTCGCTCAAAAATACTCCCGCGCGCGGACGAAAGCTCGCATCTCGAGCGTTTTGCAGGCTCATCATCGAAAGAAACGATAGCTGATACGCCGCGCCGCCGACCGCGCTTTTTGAAATTTTAATCATAAAGGCGTACGGGCGCTCCCGCTCCTGCGGGCTTAAGTTTTCGATCGCCTTTAGCGCGTTATCGAACACCGCGAGCTCGAAGCTGCCGTGCAGATCAAGCACGTTTAAAATCCCCATTTTTTTGCCCGTTTTCGTCATGCGCGTGGATAGATCCTCGATCCGCCCCACGCTAAGCACCTCGGCGCTATCGCCCTCGATCTCGCTAAACGCTGAGGATAGCGTGTAGTCGATACCTTCCATCTCCTCTTTATAATCATCTAGCGGATGTCCCGAAAGATACACGCCCACGGTCTGCTGCTCAAATTTTAAAATTTCGCTCTGCGGAAATTCCTTGTCGGTATCGACGAAGCTTACGCTCATACCGCTCGTCATATCCTCATCCTCACCAAAAAGCGAGCTTGCGGCGTCCTTTTTAATCTCGGTGATTTTTTTCATTACCTCAAGGATATTTTCCATATTTTGAATCATCGCCAGGCGACTCTTACCCAGACAATCCATCGCGCCTGCATAGATCAGCGACTCGATGACCTTTTTATTGACGCGGAAATTGTCCACGCGCGAAGCAAAATCGTCGATACTTTGAAATTTAGCCTCGCTTTGAAGCTCTAAGATATTCTCGATCGCGGCACCGCCCACGCCCTTAATCGCGCCGAGGCCGTAGATGATCGAGGTGCCCGATTTGGAGTTTTCGTCGTCCACGACGCTAAATCCTCTTAAGCTTTGATTGATCGACGGCGGCAAAAGCCCGATACCCAGGCGGCTAGCCTCGTCGATATACTTTGCAATTTTATCGGTATTGCCCTCCTCTGAAGTAAGCAGCGCCGCCATAAACTCCGCCGGATAGTAGGTTTTAAGATAGGCTGTTTGAAAGGTGATCATCGAATACGCCGCGGCGTGAGATTTGTTAAAGCCGTAGGAGGCAAATTTCATAATCAGATCAAATAGCTCATCTGCCTTTGCTACGTCAAAGCCCAACTCTTTAGCGCCGCTTAGATACTGCTCGCGCATGTGAGCGAGCTTCTTCTCATCCTTTTTACCCATCGCGCGGCGCACCAGATCGGCATCGCCCAAGCTAAAGCCGCCTACCTTCTGCACGATCTGCATGACCTGCTCTTGATAGACGATGATGCCATATGTTGGCTCTAAAATTTCTTTTATCTCGGGGAAAATATAGCTTGCTTTTAGCTCGCCGTGTTTGATCCTGATAAAATCAGGGATTAGTTCCATCGGCCCCGGGCGGTAGAGCGAGATCATCGCGATGATATCCTCGAAGCGGTCGGGGCGCAGGTTCATCGCCAGATCCTGCATGCCCGCACCCTCGATTTGGAAAATCCCTAGCGTGTTGCCGCTTTGAATCGTTTTGTAAGTGCGCGGATCGTTAAAGTCTATCTCCTCCCAAACTATGTCGCGATTATAGCGGCGCTTGACGAGCTTGATGGCGTTATCGATCACATCGAGGTTTTTAAGGCCAAGGAAGTCAAATTTTATCAGATCGACGTCCTCGAGATAGTTTTTGGTGTATTGCGTTACTAGGCGCGCATCCTCGCCCTTATCCTGCTTAAATAGCGGTGCTTTGTTCCACAGTGGCTCGTTTGAGATCACCACTCCCGCGGCATGCATTCCTGCGTTTCGATTTAGCCCTTCAAGACCCAGCGCAAACTCCCAAACCTGCTGTGCGATCGGATCTGCGTCGATAAATTCTTTCAGCTTCGGCTCGGCGTCATAAGCCTGCGTAAGCGTGATGCCGAGCTTGTCGGGGATCAGCTTTGCCATCTTATCGGCCTGCGAAAGCGGCATATCGCAGACGCGAGCCACGTCGCGGATGACGCCGCGCGCGAGCAGCTTACCGAAGGTCGCAACCTGCGCGACGTTGTATTTGCCGTACTGATCGATGACGTAGTCGATCACTTCGCCTCTGCGCGCCTGGCAAAAATCCACGTCAATATCGGGCATCGAGATACGCGACGGATTTAAAAATCGCTCGAAAAGCAGATTATACGGGATCGGATCGAGGTCGGTAATGCGAAGTGCATACGCGCAGATGCTGCCAGCTGCAGAGCCGCGACCGGGGCCAACCGGGATGTCGTGATCCTTCGCCCAGTTGATGAAATCCTGCACGATGACCATATAGCCCGAAAAATGCATGTTTTTGATGATGGCAAGCTCCTTTTCCAGGCGCTCGCGATAAATTTCATGCCTCGCGGGGTCAATAAATTTAAGGCGCTCTTTAAGCCCCTCGCGACACAGATGATCGAATAAAAAATCGTCATTTGCAAAGCTATAGCGCTCCGAGGGCTGCGGCAGCGAAAGCCCGAGCCTAGCGGCGTATTCGATCGTAAATTTAAAATTCGGCGGCGTCGGCGCGTAGTCCTTCTCGTCGAAGGCAAATTTCAAATTGCACTTTTGCACGATCTCGGCGGTATTTTCGATCACTTCGGGGATGTCGGCAAAAAGCCGCCTCATCTCCTCGTCGCTTTTTACGTAAAATTCTGAAACGACGTGTTTTAGGCGGTCGCCGTCGTTGATCGTCTTGCCCATCGAGATGCACTGATAGACGTCGTGAGCCTTGGCGCGGTCCTTGCGCGAGTAGTGAGCGTCGTTGGTAGCGATGATCTTGACGCCGATTTCGCGCGAAAGGCGGATGAGGTCTTTATCGACGTTTAATTGCTCGCCGATGCCGTGGCGCATGATCTCGAGATAAAAATCCTCGCCGAAAATTTCCTTATACTCAAGCGCCGCTTTTTTCGCCGCTTCGTAGCCGCCCGCGCCTCGCTTTAAATTTCGCTCGCTTCTATTTAGATGAAATTCCACCTCGCCCGCTAGGCACGCCGAGGAGCAGATGAGACCTTCGCTGTGCTCTTTTAAAATTTTTTTGTTGATCCTCGGGTAGTAGTAGAAGCCGTCCAAAAACGCGCGCGAGCTAAGATACATCAGATTTTTATATCCCGTTTCATTTTTGGCAAGCAGTATCAAGTGATAGCGCTGGCGGTCGCTTTTATCGCCGATGTCATCGTGGTTGTGCAGGTAGGTCTCGATGCCGATGATAGGTTTAATGCCGTGCTTTTTCATCGTCTGATAAAAGTCTATCGCGCCGAACATATTGCCGTGGTCAGTGATCGCGCACGCCTTGGTGCCGCGACTTTGCAAAAGCTCGGCGAGCTCGCTTACTTTATTCGCGCCGTCTAGCAGCGAATACTCGGTGTGAAGGTGCAGGTGGGTGTAGTCGCTCATTTTTGGTCCTTTTTTGATTTGGAGATTATATTAAATTCGGGCTTTAGAAACGGTCAAATTTAATGGAATTTTAGCTTAAATTTGGGCACGAAATTTTACGAGTAAATTTTGTTACGGAATTTTACTTCGGAGGTTTTACATTCTGGATCTTACAGATTAAATTTTGACAAAATTTTAAGTTTAAAATGCTGTGATGAAATTCCACTATCATAAAATTTCACCTCGATGGAATTTTGAGCTAACGCAATTCCGCAAAATTCTATGACTTAAATCATCGTAAAATTTTGCGGTTTAAAATTCCGCTTGCAAAGCCTTGCGGCTCTACGATCTTGAGAATTCCACGATCGCTTTGGCAAGCTCTCTAGTAGGATCAACGAAAATTTTATCGCTTTTGATTAACGGCAAAAATAGCGGCAGCTCAGTGCAGGCAACGACGTAAATATCAGCATCGATTTTGCCTAGCAAATTCTCAAAAGCCCCCACGTATTCGGCAGTCTTGCCCGCCTTAACGCCTTTGTAGATACAATCCATCAAAACCGCTTGATTTTCTTCGCCAAGCTCCACGCTGATTAGCCCTGCTTCTTTAAGCGGATCGTCGTAAATTTTAGCTTTTTTTGTACCAATAGTGGCTAACACAGCGATTTTATGGGCGTTTGGATAATTTTTGCGGATCGCTTTTACGGTGACCTCAGCGATATGAATTAGCGGGATTTCCGCCGCAGCTTCTACATCGTCTGCGAAAAAATGCGCCGTGTTGCACGCCATCGCAAACGCCTTGCAGCCTGCATTTTTGAGCCTAACGGCGCTCTCGCTTAGGCGCGGAAGCGGATTTTCGCCTTTACCTAAGATAAATGCCGTGCGATCTTCAATCTGCGGATAGCTATCGATTACAAGCGGAATATTTTCTTGATCGCTGCTCGCCGCAGTCTCTTCTATGATCTTCATATACAGATCCGCACTCGCTAAAGGTCCCATTCCACCGATAATTCCAACTCTTTTCATAGCTCGTCCTTTCTAAATTTTACTTGGGTTAATCTTCCCACTTACTCATATCCATTTCGTTTTCGCTCTTTGCGACGTAGATCGACGCGACAACATCGCCCGTTACGTTCATCGAGGTTCGCCCCATATCCAAAATCGCATCAATGCCCAAAATCATTCCGTAAGCGATCGCTACGTTACCACTTACCTTGACGCCGATAGATTCGAGCACTAAAAGCAGCATTAGCGCACCAGCTCCCGGAACTCCGGCAGTTCCGATCGCAGCAAGCATCGAAGTGATGATGATCGTGAGGTAGTGGCCGCCGTTTAGATCGATACCGCAAGCATTAGCGATAAAAAGCGAGCAAACGCCCAGATATACGGTCGTGCCGTTCATATTCACCGTAGCACCCACGGGCAAAACAAAGCCGTAGATCGCCTTTGGAATTCCCATATCTTCGGCGGTTTGCATCGTAATCGGAAGCGTGCCGTTGGAGCTGCGGGTAACAAAAGCCGTAAGCATCGGCGGACGCACTTTTTTAAGGAATTTAATCGGGCTAACTCCGATAAGCATACAAATAACGCAATAAACCGCAAATACTTGAATCGCAAGTCCCACGTATAGGGTAATCGTGACATTTAATAGCGAGCTGAAAGCCTCGATACCGCTTTTATTAAACACTACAAACATTAGCGCAAAAACGCCAATTGGTGCGTATTGCATCACCCAGTGCACGACCTTAAACATAATCTCGCTCATTCCGTCGAAAAAATTATAAACCGTATCAGCGGAATTTTTAATACGAGCATCACTACTGTCGCGGCAAAACGCAAGCCCTACGCCAAGAAATAAGCAAAACGCGATGATCGGCAAAATTTCGCCCTTGGCTATGGAATCAAAAGGATTCGTAGGAATTATATTAAGCAAAATTTTACTCATACTAGGCGCGTTTGCTGCCTTTTCGACAGCCTTGGACGCATCGCTTAGATCAAGCCCGCTACCTGGAGAAAATACAAACGCACACGCTAGGCCGATGACGATCGCAAAAAGCGTTGTTATAGCGTAAAATATGATCGCCTTAACGCCTACTTTGCCCAGGTGCGCGGGCGAGATGCTGCTCGTGCCCACGATGAGCGAGCAGATAATGATCGGCACCATGATCATCTTTAAAAGCCGCACGAAAAGATCTCCCAAAGGCGTTAAAATCGCCACCCACGTGGTATCGCCCACCGGCATATTTTTAGGTAGTAACATACCGATCGCAGAGCCCAACACTAAAGCGATAATGATGCGCCAAAGTAGGCTTGAGTTAAAATAAAAAGCTAAAATTCCGCCTTTTTTCGTTTGATTTTCTGACATGGACATCTCCCTGCACTGAGAATTTTAACGGAATTCTAC
>CAUSBF010000067.1:0-8452 GCA_963529595.1 uncultured Campylobacter sp. | reverse complement strand
ACTGCTATGGATTCGTAAAGCATCCGTGTAGCATAAGCGCGATAGTGCTAGTGAAGTGCGATAAGAGCCGTACGTCGGCTCGCACCTCGTGCCAAAAACATGCTAAGTCTCAAGAATTCATCTTTATAGACATTTTTTAAAATTTAGCTTTAAAATTGGCATTTTTACATTTATATTGACAGCTTATCGGCTAAATTTTAATCATATTTTAATTTGCAATTTATATCGGTCATGATTTATGCTATTGCGGTTAAATTTATGAGATGTATGCTTTTTGAAGCTAGATGCCTCGTACGACGGCGATGTGAGCTGGGATTTACGAAAAGTGCCTTATAAAACAAGCGTATTAAAGCAAAATATCAAGATCATCTTAAATTTATTGAAATTCGCACTCCAAAAGCGCGCAGAATTTTATCGGCGCGGGTTTGGACATGAGTTTTAAAAATCTCTCATAGAATTTTATCGCCGATTCTCAACCGCCGATTTGATCCATCTGCGTAAATAATCTAGCTGCTGCGGCGTATGAAACCAATGCTCGCCGTTTTTCATAACGCTTAAGTCGTAGTCGAACTTCTGCGCGAAATTTCTAACGATACAAAGAGGCATCATATCGTCGTTTTCTGCATATAGAATTCTACTGGGCGTTTCCCACTTAGTGATCGGATTATTCAAAACAAAACTCCAATATTCCCAAAAAAGCGGTTGCCCGACATGAGTCAAAATCATCCGCTCTTGCTTCAATAGCTCCTCGCTGACGCCAGTTTGGCGCATTATATTTGAAATAACGTATTTCATATCAAGTATCGGCGAGAGGAAGAGGCAGTCGCTAAGCTTTTCGTCGCGGAAGCTTTGCAGGCCGAGCCATGCCCCTAGGCTAACGGCAAACAGCGCGACCTCGTCCCAGCGCTTCTTTGCATACGATAAAATTTCGCGAAATTCCAAAATAGGGCGCCGCGGATCGCAAGAAGCGGGCTCGTGCCGCCTCTGTCCGTGCCCGGACAGATCAAAGCTAATTACCTGCCGACCTTGCTCACAAACGACGGAAGCTAAAAGCTCCGCATCATCTTTGCTTCCGCCTTGCCCGTGAGCGTAGATATAAACCCTTTTTGAGCGACCTCCCCAAACGGCGGCGGGAATGCCACGTATCTCAATCGCGCTCTTTTGCATTTTTCGTTCCTTTAAATTTTTTGCGTCGATACCCGCATTTTGCGGCAATGTTACAAGCAAAACCATAAATATTGCTGGAAATTTAATAGCACGCCCCGCTAGACTGCCTGCAATTAGCAATAAATTTTAAAATTTTACGCGCGAGCTGTGCCTGCCGCTTTGTTTTAAAATTCTGTATCGTAGAAATTTTGCGCGTCAGACTGCAAAATTCTTGCTACGAAATTCTGTATCGCAATTGCATGCGCCGTGAAATTTGCGTATTAAAATTTTCACGCCGTAGAATTCTGCAAGCTGCGAAATTTAAAATTTAAGACCACGCAAATTTTATCGCGACTCGTGCAAAATTTTAAAATTTTACGTTTGCTTTATTTGCAGGCCATGCGAATAAATACCGATTAAATTTCAGATTCCAAGCGGGCTCAGGTCTCAGAAGTTAAAATTTGCGCTAATTTTATAAGCTCGCTCAAGATACGGTTTTTAAAATTTCGGTGCTTGATAGCGGCCCGTGCAGCGTCCGCAATCGCGCCGTGTTCGCTGCAATCGCGCCTTAAAAGCTTAAAAAATCAATCCTGCGGTGCCGAGCTTGACCCCCAAAGAGATAACTATCAAAACCCCAAGTCCTGCGAAAAAGCCCGCCAGCACGTCATCTAGCATCACGCCGAGCCCGCCTGGTACGTCGCGATCCACGCGCCCGATGATCGAGGGCTTGCAGATGTCAAACGCCCTGAAAAACAGCAGCGCCAAAATCATCGCGACGATCGATATCCTGCTGCTCTCAAAGCCCGCGATCAGCTCCCGCAGCGGCAGCGAAAAGATCTCGCCCGCGGGCGCGGCGACGCACATCGCGATCCACACCCCCACTACCTCGTCGATGACGATCTCGCTGTTATCGTGCGAGCAGGTCCGCTTCTCGTAATTGCTTACGATCTTAAGCGAGACGAAAAAGACGAGGCCGGCGCACAAAAACAGCGTCACCTCGCCCGCTAGCATCAAGACCGCCAGCCCCGCTATCCAGCCTGCGATGCTGCCCCAGGTGCCGGGCGCGGGCGTTAGCAGCCCCGCGCCGAAAAATGTAACGAAAATTTTATCCATAATTGTCCTTTTAAATTTTGCTTTTTAAAATTTTACCGCTTATTTTAATTAGGGCATCTGCTCGCGTGCGAAAATTTTAAATTTCGTTCGTGCATGTAGAATTAATTTGCCCGCCCGCACGAAATCAGTTCTACTCGCTCGCCACAAAAATTTTGCTCACTAACGTAGGAATTTTAAAATTCTACTCATTTGCGTAAAAATTTTAAAATTTTGCTCGCCTGCGTGGAGATTTCAAACCCGTCCGCAAACGCACGGCATTTTGCGCGAGCGGCAGTCGTTGCGCTGCATCCGAGTTTTGCGCCGTAACTCGCAGCGACCGCCTAATTTTAAAATTTTAAGCTCGCTTGTCGCAAGCTTAAAATTTAGATCCGCTGTACTGCTTTACATATCCATCGCGCCTTAAAATTTTAAATCCGCTTCGCCGCAAAATTTTACTGCGCCGTTATAAATTTGCTACGTAGCCGAAGCTTTAAAATTTAAAGCTCGTTTTATCGTACCGCTGCTAATGCTCTAAAAATTTAGCTTCGTTGTACCGCAAAATTTTACGCCAAATCTGCGTCCGCTGTTCTTTATGCTATAAAATTCCGCGCAGTCCTTTCTTTCCGCACTATGAAATTTTACTTTATGTCTAGCCGTTATAAATTCTAACGTCGCGAAATTGTACCCTCTGCCTAGCTTCCGCAAATTCCACGTCATTTTTGCGTTGCGCCCTCAAACGCTACGTCTTTAGCGCGCTGGTTTGATACAGCTGCATAAGTTGCTCGTAAAACTCGCTTTCACCGTGGCTCTGTAAGATCCCGCTGTTTGGAAAAAGCTCGTCGTAGAGCTTTTGCAGATCTGAAAATCGCGCGGGAAAAAGCTCGCTTAAAATCATCGCCGAGATCTCTTTACGCATAAAAATCGCGGGTGGCAAAATCCCCGCGCGCAGCAGTGCTTTGAGATTTTGCGTGCGGTAATGCACGTGATGATGAGCGCCATGAGGGCAGTTTTTGGTGCTTACGAGCACCTTGCACTTCTCGCAATAGACGTATTCTGGCATAAGCAAAATCTCGATTTCGCCACGCTTTTGATACTCGTCCAGCACCGAATGCACGCCGCCTCCTTCGAAAAATAGCTCCATATTCGCGTGATTTTGCCCAAAAATTATTTTGTTTATACCTAAATTTTTTGCGATCGCGCATTGCAAGGCGGGCTTGTCGTCAAAAATCGCAAGCGAGCCCAGATCGATCATCATGGCGCGTTGCGCGACCAAAAAATTTTGCAGCAAATAGCTTAGCGTTTTTTTGCGTAGCTCGTAGAGCAGGGCATCCGTGCTATTCGTGCCGGTTAAAAAAATCACCACGAAATCCGCCTTATCGATCATATGCCTAATCAGCCGCTCATGCACGCGGTGGATCGGATCGGCGCAGGTAAAAAACGCTGAAATTTTAGGCGCGGCAAGCGAGCTTGCGACTTTTTTTATGCGCGCGATTTGCTCTGCAAGACCATTTTTTAGCAGCGTGATGCGCCCCTGCACCGCAGTTTGCTCTGCGTATGCGTTTTGAAACACCGAGTCTGCGACCTCGCTTGCGCTTGGGGCATAAACGTCGCTAACGTCTATGCGCGCTACAAGCTCGCAAGAAGCGGGATTTTTGATGAAATTTTCAGTGGAATTTGAAATAAAATTTCTCGCCGAATTTGCTACGGATTTTGCATCTGCGCTGCAAACGGGATTGATCGCAGAATTTTCGGCAAAGCTCTGCGCGGAATTTACCGCAGAATTTTCACTGGAGCTTTTCGCCAAATCCAAAGTGGCGTTGTTTGCAGATTTTACATCTGTGCTGTGAGTAAAAGTTTGATCATAGCACGCAGCAAGACTTTCTATATGGTCTAAGCCCTCGCTTGTGGCGTTTATAGCGCTTTGCGCACTTGCATTGCGCGCGAAATCCGTGCCGCTTTTCGCAAAGCTCTGCTCATTTTGCGCCGTGGCAGAAACTCCATCCTGCAAGTTGAGCGATCCTTTAGCTAGCAAATACGCGCCGCTCTCGCCGCTAAGCGAATTTTTGGCGCGTTCAGCTATGCCGTCCTTGCTAAGATAAAGCTCCAAAATATCGCCCTTTTTTGCGTCCGCGCAGGAAAAAACGAAATTTATGCCGCAGATGCTAAGCTTGCTTGGGCGCAGTAGCTCGCAGTTCTTGCCGAAAGCGCCGTTTGCGAGCAGACTCAGGACGTTTAGGTCGGAGCGCGAAATCACTATCTTGCGGATTTGCGTTGCGCTATTATTTGCGCCTTTGCTCTCGCTTCCGGCTTGCTTTCCTTTTAAATTCCATGCCGAGCCCTTAGTTTGCGCCTCCTCTTTTCTAGCATAGCCAGCCCTTGACACTTCTAAATTTCGCACCGTTTTTAAATCGCGCTTTGCTTTTGAATTTTGTCTTGCTTTTGAGTTCTGTGATGCTTTTAAATTTTGTTTCGCCTTTAAATTCAGCGCCGCGTCGCTCGAAGCTCTTGTAGCATTTAGAGTTTTTGTGCCATTTGAAATTCCTTCGCTTTCAAGCGGTTTTATTTCGTGCAAATTGTCCGCATCGCACGAAATTTCTATCTCGCCTGCGATCCGTACCGGATGCGCGCGGCTATTTTTTTCTTGCGATGCCATATTTTTTCCTTTTCTCCCAAAGCGATTTTCGCGAAATCCCTAAGGCGGCTGCCAGATCGGAGTCGAAATACTCGTCTTGGTGCGCTACGATCGTGAGCTTTACGTATTCTTCGATGCTTAAAATTTCACTGCGTTCTTTGCTGCTGCCAAGCGTAATTTCGTCGTTAAAGCCCTTTTGCGCGCCGATGGATCCGGCAATTAGGCGCATGGATTTGGTTTTGCTTAGAAATTTTTCCTTCTGTGCGCCGCTTAGGCTATCAAAATCTGGTGCGTAAAAAATCTCCGCGCCGCGTTCTAGCGGCTCAGGGTCTTGTGCGGATAGAATTTTAAGGCGCGATTTTAACGCGAGTGCGATCTTAAATACCGCCGCAGCTCGCACTGCCGCATCGCCGCGCAAAAGAAGCGGAAATTTTATCTGCGCTAAA
Source organism: uncultured Campylobacter sp. (assembly GCA_963529595.1). Taxonomy (GTDB): domain Bacteria; phylum Campylobacterota; class Campylobacteria; order Campylobacterales; family Campylobacteraceae; genus Campylobacter_B. Next base: position 3,136 of record CAUSBF010000067.1, on the reverse strand, counting down.
CGCGCGGGCGGTATTTCGCACGAAAGAGAGATCTCTTTAAGCAACACTTCGTAGGCTTCGTTTTGCGATTTTAGCGAGCGAAACTGCGCGTAATGCTCGATCTTTTTTATGAGCTCCTCTATCATAAAAGGCTTTTGGATATAATCCGTCGCGCCCGCTTTTACGGGGTTTAACACCGTTTCGCTATCGACGTAGGCGACCATCAAAATTATGATCGAGCGCCTAAATTTCTCGATCAGCGGATAAAAGCTCGCGCCGCTCCAGCTTGTAGAAAGTAACACCGCTTCAAACTCCTCCGTAAGGCCCGCCGCGGCTGCCAAGCTCGCCGCGTTAGTGCATTCATGTCCCAGCGCGCCGAGCTTGTTTGCGATACTTTGGGCGAGATAGCTTTCGCTCTCGATTATTAAAATTTTCATGCGCCCCGCGCCTTTGCTGCGTGCTTTTGCCAGTCGTAAAATTTCAGGCTTACCGCAGCCTGTGCGGCGATACCCTCGCTTCTGCCCGTAAATCCTAGCCCTTCGGTCGTGGTCGCTTTGACATTGACGCGGGCACAGTTTAAAATTTCGCTCAAAGCCTCTTGCATCTGTGCTTTGTAGGCTCCGATCTTTGGGCGCTGCGCGATGATCGTAATATCGGCATTTACGAGTTCATAGCCGTAGCCCCTGATGCGCCGCATTACCTTTCGTAACAGTTCCTTGCTGTCCGCGCCTTTAAATTGAGCATCGCTGTCGGGGAAAAGCTCGCCGATGTCTCCCAGCATAGCTGCGCCGCAAATAGCGTCGATTAGGGCGTGGATCGCTACGTCGCCGTCGCTGTGCGCGATCAGCGCGAACTCGCACGGAATTTGCACGCCGCCGAGCACGATGCCCGCGCCTTTTTCAAGCGCATGCACGTCGTAACCCGTACCGCAAAAAATATCGCGCGAGCAGGGTTTTAAATTTAGCGCCGCCAGATCGCTTGCGCGCGTGATCTTAAGCGCGCCCGCTTCGCCTTTTATAAACTCTAACCGTCCGCCTGCGCTGCCGACCGCCGCGCTGTCGTCGGTAAAAATTTCGCTTCCTTCAAGCGCCTTTTTAAGTAGCGCCGTGCGCGAAAGCTGCGGCGTTTGGATAAGGCGTAGTTCCTCCCTCTTCACTATGTCCTCGCCGAGGTAGGTCGTGTCGTTTACGCCAAGATAGGGGCTGATACAGTCCGCACCGCCTAAATTTCGTATCAGCGAGGAGATTAGCCCTGGCGAAATTTGCGCGCGGGCTACGTCGCTTACGAGCACGAGCTCGCTCTCTACGAGCCGCAGCGCGTTTTTTAGCGAGCTTTGGCGATTTGCGCCGCCTGGGGCGAAGTGAAATTTTAAATTTGCAGAGCCGCATTCATACGCATTGCATCCGATCCCGCCCCGCTCGCTTTGAAATTTATACTCGCTCGTGTCGCACTCCGCACTCTCGCCGCGCGCCGAAGCCGAGCTGCACGCATAGAGGCGCTCGCAATAGCTGACGTCCTCTTCGTTTACGGCGATTATGATTTTTTTAAATGGGTGCGCCCGCGCGATATTTTGCGCGACGTATTGCCAAAGCGGCAGCTCGCCCACGCGCAGCCACTGCTTTTTGACTGGGAGCTCAAACCTGCTCGAATCGCCCGCGGCGAGCAAAATCAGCGATATATCTTTCAAATTTTATCCTTGAAATTTTGTTACGAAATTATACGTATTAAAAATGAAAGCAAAATTAATCGCGGCTTGCGCTCTAAATTATCTTAAGCTTAGGCGTAAATTTACACGGCGCGGCAGCGAAATTTCAGCTTACGTTACGAAAATAAACGGCAAAAGAAAAGTAAGGATTAATGAAATTTGTTATATTATACGCGCATTTCTAAGAAACGAGGCGAAAATGACCGAAAGCTGCGTAACGCAGATCTATTTTGCAAAAAAGGGCGAAGTGACGCCGCAGATGAGAGAGGTCGCGCAAAGCGAGCGCATGAACGTGCGGACCTTGTGCGATCTCATCGTGCAAGGAAGAGCGATCATCCCCGCAAACGTTAATCACAAAAGCTTAAAACCCATCGGTATCGGGCGCGCGCTGCGCTGCAAGATCAACGCCAACATCGGCTCCTCGGGCACGACGAGCGATATCGAGGGTGAGCTGGAAAAGCTTGGAGTATGCTTAAAGTACGGCGCCGATACGGTGATGGATCTAAGCACGGGCGGCGATCTGGACGAGATCCGTGCCGCCATAATCGAGCGCTCGCCCGTACCCATAGGCACGGTGCCGATCTATCAGATGATTCATGAGCTGGGCGATATTAAAAATTTAAAAACGAGCGCTATTCTTAGCACGATCGAGAAACAGGCGCGGCAGGGAGTGGATTATTTCACGATCCACGCGGGCTTTAAGCTCGAGTTTATGCCGCTGCTGTCCCGTCGCAAGATGGGTATCGTAAGCAGAGGCGGCTCGCTGATAGCGTCGTGGATGATGAAATTTCATAAGCAAAACCCATTTTACGAAGCGTTTGATGAAATTTGCGATATCTGCGCCGCTTACGACGTATCGCTATCTCTGGGAGACGGCTTGCGCCCGGGCTGCTTATATGACGCGACCGATAGGGCGCAGCTTAGCGAGCTTGAAATTTTAGGCGAGCTAGCCCTGCGCGCGAATGAAAAAAACGTACAGGTGATGATCGAGGGGCCGGGACATATCCCGTTTAACGAGATCGAGCTAAATATGCAGCTAGAGCGCAAGCTCTGCCGCGACGCGCCGTTTTACGTGCTGGGTCCGCTGCCTACCGACATCGGTGCGGGCTATGATCATATCAGCTCGGCTATCGGCGGGACGATGGCTGCGTATTGCGGCGCTAGCATGCTCTGCTACGTAACGCCAAAGGAGCATCTAGGCCTTCCCAATGCAAGCGACGTCAGAGAGGGTATCATCGCGCATAAAATCGCCGCTCACGCCGCAGACGTCGCGCTAGGCAAAGCAGGCGCGATAGAGCGTGATCACGAGATGAGCGATGCGAGGTATAATTTTGATTGGAACAGGCAGTTTGAGCTTAGCTTCGATCCAGATCATGCGTGCGAGCTGCACGACGAGAGCCTGGGTGATGAAATTTACAAAGGCGCGGAGTTTTGCTCGATGTGCGGGCCGAA
>CAUSBF010000066.1:0-8454 GCA_963529595.1 uncultured Campylobacter sp. | reverse complement strand
GCCAAAACCTACTTCGAAAAAGCCTATGAGCTAGACAAAACTGACGAAAATCTCATCAGATTATGCGACGTGCTGCTAAATAAACTCGATGATTCCGACGGAGCGATTCGCATTATAGAAACGCACAGGCGCATCTATGGCTGCGCCCAGGGTATGGCGTGCGAGCTGCTAGCTGATGTGTATCGCGCGAATAAACGCTATTTGGATGTCGCTAAGATCGATGAAGCGCTGTATGAAGCCAAAGGGGATAATAAATTCTTGGACGATATGATAGCGATTTATTACTACTCAAACGACTTTGATAAAATAATCGAGCTTTTGAAAAAATACGACTACAAGCGCGAGCTTCTAATCGATGCCTACGCGCATAAGAAAGACTATAAAACCGCGATTAAAATGGCACGCGATGAGTTTATGAAGACCAAAAATTACGACTTTTTGGCGATCGAGGCAATCTATGAATATGAAAGCGCGGGCAAAAACGTAGATGCCAAGACCCTATCTAGCGTAGTGGCAAAATTTGAAAATATCGCGCCGCAGCTTAAAGACCCCGTGCATCTAAACTACTACGGCTACATCTTAATAGATCACGATTTGGACGTTCGCAAGGGCATCGAGCTCGTCCGCCGCGCCCTGCAAAAAGACCCCGACTCGCCGTATTATCTGGACTCGCTTGCCTGGGGATACTACAAGCTTGGCGAGTGCGACAAGGCTAAAAATGAAATGGCTAAGATCAAAGACGCAGAATTTTTTAATTCCCCCGAAGGCAAAGAGCATTTAGAGGCGATCGATGCGTGCGCCGCTGGCACAGGCGTAGCGCCGCAGAATTCTATATCGCAAAACCCCACTACGATAAAAGGCTCCGCGCCGAAAGATCAGGCGCCGCAAAGCCCGGCAATAAAAACCCCTTCGCCTAATTCCATAAAATCTACGGCGCCCGAAAGCTCTGCGTTAGATTCCGCGCGTCCAAGTCCCACCACAACGCAGAATTTGGCGCCAAAAGACTCCGCTTCGCAAAATTCTGCTGGGTCTGCAAATTCTGCGATTCAAAACCAGACACCAAATTCCGCGGCTTCTGAAAATTTTGCGACGCCTATAAATTCCGCCACGCAGAATTCTGTCTCGTCAAGACAAAATTCCGTATCGAGGCAGGATTTTATGCCAGAGCAAAATTCTACGTCGAAAGAGCCCACCGGCTCTAAAATCCAGACACCAAAGCAGTAGCGATGATTTTGGATGAAATTTTAAAGCGCACTCGCGAGGATCTCGCGCTTCGTAAACAAAGACTGCCCGAGGATCTACTCGGCCGCTCGCTAAGCGCTAATCCCTACGAGCCGAGGGGCGTCATAAGCGCGCTTAGAAGCGACGAGAAGGATCCACTGCGCATCATCGCCGAGATCAAAAAGGCAAGCCCGAGCAAGGGGATCATCCGCGAGGATTTTGAGCCGCTAAGCCTTGCCGTGGAGTACGAAAATGCAGGTGCGAGCGCCTTTTCGGTGCTTACCGAGCCGCATTATTTCAGAGGCGATTTGGAGTTTATCCCGCAGATCCGCCGCTACACTCGTACGCCCATTTTGCGCAAGGATTTCATCGTTGATCGTTATCAAATCCTCGAGGCGCTGGTTTATGGCGCGGATTTTATCCTGCTGATCGCCAAAGCTCTGGAAGGCAAACAGCTGAGAGAGCTGCTCGAATTTGCCCGCAGGCTGGGGCTTCGGGCGCTGTGCGAGATCCACGATAAGGACGATCTTAAAAAGGCGATCTTCGCAGGTGCCGATATTATCGGCATCAACCATCGAAATTTAGAGACTTTCGAGGTCGATACGAGCCTGAGCGAGCGGCTGATCCCGCTGATTCCAAACGGTAAGATCATCGTCGCCGAAAGCGGTCTGCACTCTCACGAACAGCTTAAAAGCTTGCACGAGGCGGGCGTCGATGCGTTTTTGATCGGCGAGCATTTTATGCGCCAAAATGACGTCGGCGCGGCACTGCGCGAGATAAAGCTCGGCGCGGACGGCGAAATTTAAATCAGCTCGTTTGATCGCGCAAGATCAGATCGGAACGAGAAGTTAAATTTAGCGAAGAGAGCGAAATTTTAAGGCGGTAAATTTTAAAATTCGTAAAATTCGACGGACTTTAAAATTTAGCAGTTCTTTAAATTTAGCGGTTGCGACGCGATCAATATCGCACGCTGCGTAAGCGTTCACGCTACGCTTTGGCGTCGTGAGTTTGTTACCGCGCACCGTGCGAGCGGCTGCGGAGCGAGGTTCAAATTTACGCCTTTCGTTTGTATAGCTTTCCGTCGCATCACGAGATGGTACAAAAAGCGCGGGTTTAAATTTAGCTTTACGTTTGAGAAGCTTCGCGCGCGCGGGGTTGTGCTTGTAACATTAAGCGCCGAGAATTGCGCGTCTATCGTAATGCCTTGTATATCTAGCACGCGCTTTCAAGCTCAGTATCGGCGATTAAATGGCGCCGTAAATTTAATCACAGCTCGCGACCTAAGCCGCCCAGAGGAGCTACGCGTACGATAACTGCGCAAAGCGAGCTATCGTAAAAGCGAACGGCGTAGGGGCTTAGCAGGGCTGCGATACGACGCGATTGAGCCGTAGCTGCAATACGGCTGCGCTATGACCGCACCGCGTTAAATTTTACCGCGTGTCGCGACGGTGATTGCGGCGCAGGTTTGGCATCGCGCACCGTGCCTGTGAGTGCGTCAAAGTTTTGTTATAATCCGCACGCAAACTGCCGCGGATTTAATATCGCCCGCCGTGCGCTTTGATCTGCGAAGCGTATGTCGCACCGAAGCGCCTTGCGCAGTACGAGATTCGTAAAGGGCGCGTATTGCCGCGTGCATAACTTTGCGCCGTGCGAGCAAACGCAAGTCGCGTAAATAAAATTTTATGAAATTTAGAAGTTTTAAATTCCAAATTTCATAGAATTTTGCGAAACGCAAATTTTAAAATTCCATAGAATTTTGGAATTTCGGAAAGGAAAAGATATGGATTATCTTTGCGCCCCTTGGCGAAGCGAGTATTTTACCGAAAAAAGAAGCGGCTGTCCATTCTGCGACGCGGCGGCGGATGCGGCGTTCGACGATCGCAACGGCGTGCTTTTTCGCGCGCGGCATTGCTTCGGGGTGATGAACCTCTACCCCTACAGCCCGGGCGCGTTTATGGTGATACCCTACGAGCACGCCGATAATATCGAGTGCCTTAGCGATGATGCGTGGGCGGAGATGAGCCGCTACGTGCGCGCCGGAGTGGGGATTTTAAAGCGCACGCTGGGCGCAAACGGCGTAAATATCGGCATGAACCTCGGCGCCGCCGCGGGTGCTGGTATCGCCGAGCACGTGCACTATCATCTCGTGCCGCGGTGGCAGCGCGATACGAATTTCATCACGACGATCGCAAACGTCCGCGTAAACGGCGTTTCGTTCGCCCCGCTTTTTGAGAAGCTCAAGGCGGCTTACGCGGAGATTAAAATTTAAATTCGGAAGATCGAGATGGTATCGGCATGGGTTAAAAAGAACGATAAATGGGGTTTTATCGATAAAACGGGAAAGGAGATAGCTTCTTGCATCTATGATGACGTTTCGTATTTTAGCGAAGGCCTAGCATGCATTAGAAAGAACGATAAATTCGGCTTCGTCGATAAAACGGGCAAAGAAGTTATTCCCTGCATATATGATCAGGCCGAGGAGTTTTGCGAGGGCTTGGTGCGGGTTAATAAGAACGATAAATTCGGCTTTATCGATAAAACGGGTAAAGAGGTGATTTCTTGTATATATGATGATGCTTATAATTTTGAGGAAGGACTGGCGGAAGTTCAAAAAAGCGGCTATTGGGGTTTTATCGATAAAACCGGCAAAGAGATCATTCCTTGTCTATATGATGACGTTGGCGTTTTTCGCGAAGGCTTGGCAGACGTTAAAAAGAACGGTTATTGGGGATATATCGATGAAACGGGAAAAGAAGTTATTCCTTGCATATATGATCGGGCCGGGAGTTTTTGCGAAGGCTTAGCAAAGATTGAAAAGGACGGCAAATGGGGCTTTATCGATAAAACGGGCACAGAGGTAGTGTCTTGTGTATACGAGCTTGCTTGGGATTTTGACAATACTTTGTGCGGATATTATGACGAAATCAAATATTGCGAAGGATACGTTAAAGTCAAAAAAGACGGCAAATGGGGGCTACTAGATGATGAGGATAATGAAATTTTAAAGCCGATGTTTTACGACGAGATAGAAGTTATTAAAATTCTGAGCGACGACTACGTCAAGATCAATTTAGACGGTCGCGAAACTATCGTTGATAAAAACGGCAAGATAATATCGTAAATTTAAAGGAGAGATAATGGTTAGCGTAGAGCAGGCGATCGAGGATCTAAAAAACGGCAAAATGCTCGTTATGGTCGATGACGTCGATCGCGAGAACGAGGGCGATTTGGTGTTTGCGAGCACCTTTAGCAGCGCGGAAAAAGTAAATTTTGCGATCACGCACGCTCGCGGAGTGCTGTGCGTGGCGCTTAGCCCGCAGATTGCGCAGCAGCTAGATCTAAATTTGATGGTCGATAAAAACACCTCCAGCCACGAGACCGCATTTACCGTCACGATCGACGCGAAGGACGCCAAGACGGGCGTAAGCGCGTATGAGCGCAATATGACGATCGAGCTTATGTCGCGCGTGGGCGCTCGCGCGGATGATTTCGTTCGCCCGGGACATATCTTCCCGCTTATCGCCAAAAGCGGCGGCGTTCTCGCTCGCACGGGGCACACCGAGGGTTCAACGGATCTATGCCGTTTGGCGGGGCTTTCGCAAAGCGCCGTGATCTGCGAGATCGTCAAAGACGACGGCGACATGGCGCGCAGGGACGATCTGGAAAAATTCTGCGCGCAACACGGCATCAATATGATCTCGGTCGCACAGATCGTGCAATACCGCCTAAAACACGAAACTCTCGTTAAATTTAGCGAGCCCAAAAGCGCTCTGCTGTGCGGCGAGGCGGCAAAATTTTACGACGTGAGCGATCACGAGGGCAACGAACACCGCGCCTATATTTTCGGCGAGCCCGAAAAGAGCGCGCAGACGAACGTAAAATTTCATAAAATTTCAAGCGATCTGGAGTTTTTAAGCGATACGAAATTTAACGATTTCATGCGCGATCTGGACGTTTTGCGCAATGAAGGCGGCGTGCTTTTGATGCTAAAATCCGCGCAAAATCGCGCTGATTTTAAGAGCTTTGGCATCGGAGCGCAAATTTTAGCGCATCTGGGTGTGAGAAAAATCAAAATTTTAAGCAAGAGCGAGCCGAAAGACTACGCCGGGCTTAGCGGATTCGGGATCGATATAGTTTGATAGCTCATATCGATTTGGACAGCTTCTTCGTCTCTGTAGCGAGACTTGCCGATCCCGCGCTTGCGGGCAAAAAGATCGCGGTCGTCGGAGGCGGCGACGAGGAGATTTTCGGCGGCAAGAGCGAGCTTGGCAGCGTGATTTTAAGCGCGAGCTATGAGGCCAGAGCGGACGGCGTGCACTCGGCTCAGCCCGTAAAACAGGCGCTTGCTTTGTGCCCACAGCTCATTTTGGTGCGCGCCAGACATGGCGAATACCGAAAAATTTCACGCGAAATTTATGAGTTTTTACTAAGCTTTACGCCCGAGATCGAAAAATTTAGCATCGACGAGTTTTTTCTAAATTTACGCGGCACGCCTTACGACGCGGACGCGCTGAGCTTTGCCGCGTTTTTACAAAGCGAGATTATGCGCCGCTTTAGCCTTCCTTGCAGCGTCGGGCTTAGCGAAGCAAAACTCATCGCAAAGCTCGCCACTAGCCTTGCCAAGCCCTTCGGCGTGCGGCAAATTTTAAAATCACAAATCGCGCGCGAGCTATCCGCCGTGCCTGTGGCAAAATTCCCAGGCATCGGCAAAGCGGCGCAAAAAACGCTCGGCAAATACGGCATCGTAAGCTTCGGCGACGCGCTAGGGCACAGAGAAATTTTTGAAAAGATGGGCGCAAACGGCAGGAAAATTTTCGCAGCCCTTAGCGGCGAGGATGAGGGCGAGGTCGTCTCAAAGCGCGAGCGCAAAAGCATCGGCTTTGGGCGCAGCTTCGCGCCGTGCGCCGATCGGGACGAGCTGCGGCGTAAAATTTTGATTTTGGCACGCCATTTGGCGGGCGAAGTGCTCGTAAGAGGGCTAAAACCTGCGACGTATGATCTAAAGATTCGCTACAAATCGCGCGAGGAGTTTTCGCACCAGATCAGCCAGGATAGGGCGTTTAGCTTAAGCTTGCTGAGCGAGACTGCGCTTGAGCTGTTTAGGCTCTGCGACGTGAAAAAAGGCGCGCAGATAATCCACGTAGCGCTAAATCTTTCAAATTTTAGCGGCAAATCGGACAGCTCGCTGCTCTTTGGCGAGATCGATAAGAAGCAGCAGAGCTTGGATCGATCTTTAAGCAGGATTTGGGAAAAATTCGGCATCGAAAAGCTGAAAAAAGCGAGCGAAATTTGATTAAATTTAAAGGAAAAAGATGAAATTAGGCGAGCTATACTCGGTGATCTGCATAATCTTTGCGACGAATTTCAGGGGCGTGATAGATGAGCAGAAGTTGCGCGGTTTGGGCAAAAACTGGATCATCGTAAACAAAAATATAGAGAACAAAAACGGCCACGAGCTTTGGCAAAAGGTGCAGGGTGAGGACTACGCGGCGCTAGGGCGCGATTTTGAGGCGCTAAAAGAGGCGTTTGAGATGGACTTTTTCAAGCTCATAAGCGAAAGCGAAGTGGAGCTGTTTTATGAAAAATGCCGCTTTAAAAAGCCTTTCGCGGAGCTTAAAAGCGCTCACGCGGCCAATATGCTCGCACTTCTTGCTATGATCTTTAAGCAAAACACGGACGCGAAATCGCATAAAATTTTGACGCTATATCTGGCGCAATTTATCATTCCGAGCTTTTCCGCGCTTGCTACGCACGTGCAGATAAACGCCAAAAGCAGCTACTATAAGGCGCTCGGATGGTTTTTGGCGGATTTTTGCCGCGTGATGAAAGAGACGCTAGGACTTGGAATTTAAAATTTAGAACGCACGTTCGGCGTTTTTGCATGTTCGGCACAGAAAAGCGCTATGTAGAAACTAGGGTTTGGAGCTCGCTCTCAGAATTTCTTGCGCTGTAGTCGGTGCAGCCCCTGTGGACGCGATAAGCTAAGCGAGACGGACGAATTTTATCTGCGCTATCTGTGCGGATGCAAAGTGCCTGTCTTGCGGTTTTGTGCGTCGGCATTTGTCATATCGCGCGTCGTTTTGGGCTCTGCGCGGCATTCGGCGCTTTGGTCGCTATGCGCATCATCCAGCCTTTGCCGTGTGCTGCCGATATCGAGATACTGCGCGCGTCGCGTCTGCATCATGGTGCTGTGCACTTCGGTAATCCGTGCATAGCTTTGTATGCCGCACAAGGCGCCGTCGTTTGAAATTTTACGTGAGGCGCCCTGCGCATCGTTCGACGCTTTCGTTAGACATCCGCGTCTTTCGCGCTTTGCGTGTGCGACCTGGCGCAGAAGCAGGGTCTATGCACTTGCGTATGCGCCGCCCTGCGTCTTTTACCGAGCGTGCGTCACGCAGCGTCTGATGCGCGCCGTTAAATTTTAAAATTTAAAACAAAGGAAAAATTTGAATTACTGGAACGAAATTTACGCTCACTTTGATCCCGTGGCATTTAGCGCGTTTGGCATAAACGTGCATTGGTACGGCATTATGTATGTTTTGGCGCTGCTTACGGCGCTATTTATTGCCAAATATTTCGTGCGAAAAGATGGCCTTGACTTTAGCGATAAGATGCTAGATCGCTACTTTATCTGGGTCGAAGTGGGCGTCATTTTGGGCGCGCGGCTTGGATATATCGCGATCTATTCGGGCGAGGCGGCGTGGTATTTCAGCCATCCGTGGCAAATTTTCAACCCCTTTCATAACGGCGAGTTCGTGGGCATTCGCGGTATGAGCTATCACGGCGCGGTCGTCGGATTCGTGATTGCGACGGTTTGGTTTTGCAAAAAATTTAAAACCGATATGTGGGCGCTGCTCGATCTCGTGGCACTTAGCGTGCCGCTTGGGTATTTTTTCGGACGCGTGGGAAATTTTTTAAATCAGGAGCTTTTCGGGCGCGAGACGAGCGAGCCGTGGGGGATTTTGGTAGGCGGCACGTTGCGCCATCCAAGCCAGCTTTACGAAGCGGTTTTGGAAGGGCTGGTAATTTTCGTGATTTTATTTTTCTACCGTAAATTTAAGAAATTTAACGGCGAGCTGATATGTTTATACGCGATGCTATACACGGCGTTTAGATTTTTAGTGGAATTTTTAAGGCAGCCCGACGATGGACGTGGGTTTATATTTTTAAATTTATCAATGGGGCAAATTTTATCTTTGGTGATGTTTTTGATAGCAGTTTTCTTAAAGCAGT